>CAYXVW010000062.1:0-11645 GCA_964468695.1 uncultured Balneolaceae bacterium
AAAAAGGAAGGGAAAAAGGTGGCTGTTATTACGGGTGACAGTCAACAGGCGGGCGAAGCAATACAGAAACAGCTTCAACCTGACTTCCTATTTACCGAAACGAAACCGGACTCCAAATCCAATATTATCCGGGAACTCAAAAAGTTTGGCCGTGTTGCCATGATTGGTGACGGAAGCAACGACGCCCCGGCCCTGGCGCAGGCAGATCTTGGTGTCGCTTTCGGAAGTCCTACAGCAATCGCTGCTGAATCAGCTCATATTGTGATACCCAACGACCACCTCCATCTTATACCAGCAGCATTTAAAGCAATACGACTGACTAAAACCCGCATCCAACAAAATCTGGGCTGGGCATTTCTCTATAATGTCATTACGATACCATTGGCTATTGCAGGAGCTATAAATCCTCTTTTTGCCGCCGTCGCCATGGCAACAAGCAGTCTTCTCGTGGTAAGTAACTCATCCCGAGATATGGATCTCGCCACAAATTAAGAATATGCTACTTCAATGAGTGAAGCTAAAGACATCATTTCCTTATCCTATTCCTGAGTGTATCGGACGGGAATTTTACCAAGCGTGATTTCCTGTTGTATCCGCTTAGTTGAATCGCTCTCAATGTACTGAAAGGAACTGGTATACAACATTTCAGGAATATCTCCATTCGGCAGTTCCCACTCGGCCGACATCCCTACCGGTACCGTATCTTCTATTTCCCAGGGATTATCGCCAGTACCTGACAAAATTTTTCCACTTTGCAGTCTCAGGCTGTCAACCTCCACCTGTAACTGCTGCTGATCCAAACGATCCACTGGATTTAAACCCAGTGCAAACCGCCACTCCTGGGCACTTACTTTAATCCTTAATAGATTAATGGTCAAGGCATTGCTGTAATCGGCAAAAAGAGTATCCCCCTCTTCAACTGCTCTTACCTCAGCAACCGATTCTCTCTGTTGATTTACTTCCTGCTCATCTTCAAATATTTGAACATTAATCAGGTTAAACAGGGTCATTAATTCTACCAAAACCGGAATCCCTATTCCAATAATTACCAGAATCTTGACTAATCGTTTTGTAGAGTTACCGGAGGCATCTTCTTTATGGGAATTACTCTCTGTCATAACGGGATCTTATTCGGGTAAAAGCAAAGCATTGATTCTGGAAAAATCATTCTATCCATGGCTCCAAAACATAAGTCCTTGTACTGCTCATGCAAAAGACAGGAACAGTGACAAGGACCTTCTATCAATTATTTAGATGCCATGTAGCAATCGAACAGTTCATCACGATGGTCGGGGCAGAGCTCCCGGCGAAAAGACACCGTCTGCCACCATTTCCCAGAGCGGGAATGAATAAGCCAAGAGCACCAGAATAATAGCCAGCGCCAACCATAGCTTGATATTATCAAGTATTGCGGGTGTATGCTCAACACCTGACAAAGGCTCCGGGATATAATCATCCACAGGCATATCAGACTTCTCTCCGCCCATCCAGGAAGCGATAATAACCCACAGGAAGAGGATCAGCGAGATGGTAAGAATGGTTCCCCCAATTGCAATCTGCCACTGCATTTCACCCATGGTTCCAAAAATGGGCTCAAATTCGAAGCCGCTGTATTGTGGTTCAGCAGTACGGCGGGGCACTCCGGATAATCCGGCACGGTGCATAGCATTTGACATCAGAGTCATCCCCAAAAACCATGCATAAGGCTGAATTAAAGCCAGAGTCTTAAACTTGAGCTTTCGTCCCGTTAACTGTGGAATGAGCCAGTAGCTGATTGCCATAAAGGTCAAGGCCACAGCTGTTCCCACGGTAAGGTGAAAGTGCCCAGGCACCCAGATAGTATTGTGAATCAGTAGATTAATATTCATCGACGCGTTAATCATTCCGCTAAAACCACCCGCGGCAAACATAATTCCTGCCAGAGCGCACCCCACAAAGGCGGGACTGTCCCAAGGAAGCTTTCCTATCCATTTAAGATATCCTTTGCCTCCGCGCTGCCGGGCTCCGTGTTCCATACTTGCCACTACCGTAAAAAGTGTCATAAGGCTGGGGAGCAATAATAGCAGGGTGGTAGCCATAGCATAGAATTTGAATCCGACCGAAATACCGG
Organism: uncultured Balneolaceae bacterium; assembly: GCA_964468695.1. Lineage (GTDB taxonomy): Bacteria > Bacteroidota > Rhodothermia > Balneolales > Balneolaceae > Fodinibius. The sequence goes on from CAYXVW010000062.1 coordinate 2,111, forward strand.
GATCCGCATACTGGTGATGGTATCCCACCGGCGTCGAAAGAATAAGAAAAATGATAAACACTATGCGCGTCATGGAATCACTGAACAGGCGTCCGCCCGACAGCTTAGGGAGAATAGCATACCAAACATAGTAGGCAGGCAACAGCCAAAAATACACTACTGCATGACCAAAATACCAAAACAGCGTTCGGGGGAGCAGTGGTTCAATTTCCGTAACCCAGCCCAACGACCACGGAATGAGAAGTCCTACCACTTCAATAGCAACTCCAATGGTACAAACATACCACATCAGCATGGTAAAGAGAGCCATGAAGGTGAGGATCGGAATACGATCATTGGGATGATTATCCCGCCATTTATTATACGACCAAAACCAGTCCGCTCCGGCCATCCACGAGGCAACAATAACAAGTGCCAGTCCTATATAAAAAGCGGCATGAGCCTGAAGCGGCGGATAAAACGTATAGAGAACAGCGGCTCTTATTGAACTATCGGGGACCAACCCACCCAATATGGTGAAGGCTGTCATGACCAATCCAATAACCATCAGCCAAAACCACGACCAGGTAAAGGTCATATTTTCCGGCTCGCGATCGAGACTCCGGGTTACGCCCCAGATAAAAAGCCCGGCAATGAAAAAGGTAGTAAATATAAGCGCTAATAAAACACCATGTCCGGTGAGAAGCGTATAGTATTCCCCGGAATTAAAAAATCCGCGAAATACATCTGTGCGGTGCAAAGCCTGAATAAATCCAAACAGGCCTCCTATCGCCAGTGCGATAAAAGCAACAATAAAATTTGCTTTGGCTACTTTTGCGGCTTTGGGATACTTGTGTAAAAATGTCATTCTACCAGATTACTTTTGTCAAACTCAGATTCGGGAACTACGTTTATTTTTCCTTCCATCACGTGATGGGCAGGCCCACAATATTCATTGCAAACAATGCCATACTCCCTGGCTTCGGGAAAGATAGTCGTAAACTTGGAAATTTGTCCGGGAATAGTCATTGTATTCAAATTCGTACCTACCACATCAAATCCGTGCAACACATCGGGACTGGTGATATAAAAGGTAACCCGATGATTGGCCGGAACTTCAATAGGTTGCGCGGTACCCGGGACAAAAGAAAACTGAATTGTTTGCACATAAACCTCGTATTCAGTCTCTCCATTTTTTGTAATTTCTCGTACGCCCGGATTACCAAATGGGGTATCCTGCAGATTTTGGGGATCGATAGTCCCACTATCTCCAATTACCTTCAGATCCATCGCAACAAAACCGTAAACAACAGTGGCAATGAAGAAGGCAATTAAAACATAGGATAATTTTATCCAGAATTGCTCAAATTTATGTATATGCATATTTCTTGTCTGTTAGCTAATCTATAATGGAAGGTGCATTGCCTGCGAATTCTATGAAATACATGAAAATCCACATCAGAACAACAATTGCAAAATAGATGAGTGTCAGGGTTAAGGTCCCTTTGGGTTGGAACTCATCGATCGTTATCTCACGTTCTATATCGGGATTTCGCTCTTCCCAGCTTTTATCAGCTTCTCCAGTACCAGATGATTGACTGAGATCTTCGGACATAACAATAGCTTTGTTAAAATTAAATAATCTGAACTACTTATTAATATTAAGATATAAGACAATTAAGTATTAAATTAGGATAAATTCAACTAAAACAACCAATTTAGATTCATTTTTTTTCTGGATTCTTATCCGACCTTTCCCTGAATAACAGATATATTAACAGAAGATACTATTACAAAAACTAACTTTTTCAACAGGCCATCAATTAAGCCGGAAAATCAAATCACGGTTTGCTAATATGGACTGGATTTTAGCAGGATTAACATTTGGATTTTTGGGCAGCTTTCACTGCATAGGCATGTGCGGACCCCTGGCACTTTCCCTACCCAGAAAATCACTCGATCAGGTATATTTCATTGGTTCCAGGCTTATCTATAATACAGGTAGAGTCGTTACCTATACTGTATTAGGAGGTATCGTTGGGCTGTTCAGCAGGATGGTATCCATAAGTGGGTATCAGCAGACCCTTTCCATTGGGGTTGGAAGTGTGCTCTTACTCGCATTAGTCTGGAAGAAAATTAGTACCACGCTATCTAAGCTGGAATCCATCCCCTACAAACTGATTGGCAATCTAACTACCCGGATGAAATCCTTATTTGCAAACGGAAGTATTAGCTCCCTCTTTTTGATCGGAATCTTAAACGGCTTCCTGCCCTGCGGCTTTGTTTATCTTGCCCTGGCGACCGCAGTTACATCCGGCGGTGCTGAAGCCAGTATGTTTTTCATGGCCGGCTTTGGATTCGGAACCATTCCAGCCATGCTGGGGGTAAGTTTAGCCGGTGGATTAATCTCAGCCGAATGGAGACAAAAGCTTAAAAACTTTTCTCCCTACTTTATTGCTGTTGTGGGAGTGATCCTTATTCTACGGGGATTAAATCTTGGTATTCCCTTTATTAGTCCAGCCCTGTAATGTAGTACTAACTCACCCAGCTTGGTGCATCAATCAGCCGGTTATTACCCGATTCACAGACCGCAAAATTAAAACCCTGCTGAATACTATAGCCTCCAAACTGTCCCTGCTTATTCACAGCAATAAAACCTACCTGAATATTATCTATTGACTTATTCTTCTCAACAATACGCTGTACCGCTTTTTTACAGGCTGTCTCCGGATCATCACCGCGACGCATATTTTCAACCACCAGATGACTACCACAGGTACGGATCACCTCCTCTCCCAGTCCTGTTGCCGCAGCGGCTCCCACTTCGTTATCCACAAACAGACCGGCCCCGATAAGCGGTGAATCGCCCACGCGTCCGTGCATCTTCCAGGCGGCCCCGCTGGTGGTGCATGCACCGGATAAATTGCCGTGACTGTCCAGGGCCAGCATCCCGATCGTATCATGATTTTCAATGTTAATCTCCGGCTGATAGTCAGCGTCTTCTTTCCACTCTTCCCAGTCTTTACGGGATTCCTCAGTCAGCAAATTCTCTTTTTCAAACCCCTGATCCAGTGCAAACTGTAACGCACCTTCTCCCACCAGCATCACGTGTGGAGATTCCTCTATCACCTTCCGTGCTACCGATATCGGATGTTTTATATGCTGAAGAGCCGCCACGGATCCGCACTGTTCCTTTTCATCCATAATGCAGGCATCGAGCGTTACGAAGCCATCGCGATCGGGATAGCCGCCGTAACCGACCGTGCGAACTTTGGGATCTGCTTCGGGAATCCGGACACCAGCTTCGACCGCATCCAACGCGCCCCCCTCTTTGGATAAAATATTCCAGGCTTCTTCATTGGCCGGTATTCCATGATTCCAGGTGGATATGACAACGGGCTTATTGCTTTTCCCCGAGGTAGTCGGTAAGTCGGGTGACCAGCTTGTTAAGGGAGTCAATCCTCCGAGGGCAGTCAGTTTCAAAAAGTTTTTTCGGCTAATCATAAATAAAAACAGAAACTTGGTGAAAGAGAGAGTAACGCCATAGTTTACAAAAACAGAAGATGATTATCATAGCTTTTATATGGCAGTTTGACTTTATAAAAATAGTTCCATATTAATCGACGAATTAGCAAAAAAATTAGAAAACTGGCATTTCATGAATTCGGATACCTCATGGGCAGGTATTACTTATGGACATAAAGGAGCATTCTGGGCAGGCATTTGGGCCGTAACAATTGGAGTAATCCTTCATCTTCCCATGTATATTAAAGCACATGATGTAGGATATCATCTTGTCGGCACCCCAATGGACTTACCGATGAAGATTGGGATGGCTTTAATTGTGCTGGGTATGATTCTCACTATTTATGGTCTTTTACCCGAGAAAGATAAAGCTGATCCCGATATCCTGAACCTCAAAGTACGTGCACTGGACGATGCGCCTATTCGCGGATCTCATATAGCGCTCTTACTTGTAATGGCGGCCGCCGTTACTATTGATGTTATGAAACCGACCACCCTCTCATTTGTCATACCCGGCATGACCGAAGAGTATGGCTTAAAATCCCCGCTAAATCCCGATGGCACGATACCTGCGGCCCTCCTTCCCCTCTCCGGTATTATCGGCACGGTTTTAGGCTCTTTTCTCTGGGGATGGCTGGGAGACCGAATCGGCCGACGTGCATCTATCCTGTTGGCAGCCGTGAGCTTTATCGGAACCAGCATCTGCGGATCTATGCCGACCTTTGCCATGAATGTATTTATGTGTTTTATCATGGGCTTTGGTGTGGGTGGCATGCTACCCATTATGTATACGATTATGGCTGAAACTATTCCAGCCCGGCATCGAGGATGGATTATGGTACTAATAGGAGGCGATGTAGTTGGCGCCTACATTCTTACCAGCTGGCTTGCCGCAGAATTGGTCCCCATTTATAGCTGGCGCATCCTGTGGCTTATCGGACTGCCTACGGGAATTTTTCTCATTTTTCTCAACCGGTGGATTCCGGAATCACCCCGTTACCTGCTGACACAGGGACGAAATGAGGAAGCTAAAGCAGTGATGAGACGGTTCGGTGCCAAGATTGTAGAAGACAAATCTCCTAAGTTAAAGGTAGAAAAAGGAGTAAAGGACCGCATGATTCAGCTCTTTCAGCCTCCTTTCGGCTATATTACTGCCGCTGTTTTACTGCTGGCACTGGGGGTGGGACTGGTTTCTTTCGGTTTTCAACTTTGGATCCCTTCGAACCTGCAAAAGATGGGATTTACGGAGGCTGAAGCTAACTATATGCTCCGGGACTCGGCCCTGATTGGATTTCCGCTCAATTTCCTTATTGCATGGCTCTATGGATTTTGGAGCAGCAAACGAACGCTCATCCTGCTAAGTGGATTAACAGCAGTATCGCTCATCGGGTTTTCACTCGCCGGGGAAGCGATAGCCTCAAACCAGATCTTGCTTTATGCTCTCCTCATTATGCCTATCTGGGGTATTAGTTCTATTGTTTCTGTACTCTCTGCCTACTGTGTCGAAATTTATCCTACACGACTCCGTTCACGAGGCAGCGGACTCGGAGCCGGATTCAGCAAAGCCGGGGGCGTGCTCATTATCGGGCTTGTTGCTATTTCAGTAGCTCCCCCTTCCATTGCTGGAACAGCACTGATTGGTGCTATACCGATGGCTCTGGCTGCTCTGGCGTTGGTTCTTTTTGGCGTTGAAACACACAAACGGCAACTGGAAGATATTACCGTACAACAGTTAAAGGATTGGTCATTCCAGCCTGTTGAAAAGAGAGAATAATTTTCGGATCTGAATTCAGCATAACCGTACCTTTATTACGCTTTAATTAATCCATCATTTCAGCAGCTGTACGCCCTACATCCATACCTATGGCAATTCCCATACCACTGAGGCCCGCCGCTATATAACGACAACCATCAACGCGTTCAACAATAGGAGTTTTGGTAGGAGTAAACCCCATAATTCCGGACCATTCATAATCGATCTGCCATCCTGGTGGCAATCGTAAAACATTAGATACAAAACCGATAAGATAATCTTTGATTCTTTCATTGATCCCAAACTGATTGGTCTCTTCCTCTTCGACTGCAATATTTCGTGCCCCTCCAATCAGCAGGCGACTACCGATATTTCGGAAATAAATATAGCCCCGGTCGTGATGAAACGTTCCTTTCCACGGCATTACATCCTGCTCATCCGTAACCAGTACAAGTCCGCGCGCGGGATGAACCTCTATTTCCGGAAGTAACTTCCGGGCAAATCCATTTACGGCCAACAACACATTTTGGGCCTTTAATGTTAATGAAGGACCTTCCCCATTCTGCAGCTCTACTTCTCCACTGCTCCCTACTTCCTGTACCGGGGTATTCCACCATATCTCTACTCCAGATTCGGAGACCTTTCGAATGAGCTCCTGCATCATCTTACCGGGATGCAATGCCCCTTCCAAACGGTTATAAATAACCGGATATCCTTCCAATCTTTGGGCTTCATACACCCCTTCTTCGCCCAGTAGCTCTTCCAGCCATCCGTTAAAACGGTCTATTTCAGGGGCCACTTCCTTAAACTTTTGCTGCGAACTAAAGAACTCGTACCCTCCACAGGCCTCATAGCCAATAGCTTTCTCACCGAGTGTTTCCTGTAGCAACTGAAGTCCCCGGTAGCGTCGGCGGATTCTTCGGCCGATGTTTTTCTCCGAATCCTTTTCCATATCCGCCAGATGCTCACCGATGGATCCCACACAGGCAAATCCGGCATTGCGGGTGCTGGCACCGAGTGGATGTGAGGTCCGGTCTAATACTAGAACTCGTTTCCCGGGATGTTTTCGCTTATAGAAAAGGGCCGATGAGAGTCCCACGATACCGGCACCTACAATGATCAAGTCATAACGGTTATGGATAACATCGGCTTCCCAAAAAGAGGTATGAGATTGCATACGATATTCGACTTAATCAAAAATATCCATTTAACCCTCCGGGATCCCCTGGAAAACAAAAGAAGCCATCAGGGCGGCCCCGGTGGTAAAACAATCTTCATCAATATTATATTTTGGATGATGCCATGAATAGGTTGAACCGCTTTCTTCCCTTCCGGTACCCAAAAAGAAAAATACGCCCGGGAACTCCTGCTGGTAAAAGGCAAAATCCTCTCCCGCCATAATAGGCTTATCCAAAAGTACCACATTATCTGATCCCAACAACTCTCCAGCCGTTTCCACAACCGCATCCGTGGCCCAATCGGTATTGTGTACCGCAGGATATCCATAGTTAAAACTATAGTTATAGCTTCCACCCGAAGCCTCCGTTACGCCTTTAACAATTCCCTCAATACGATCTTTAATCATATCTGCGGTCTCCTGTGCGAACGTTCGGACCGTCCCCAGCATTTCCGCTTTCTCGGGAATGACATTGTGTACCGAACCTGCTGCAATTTTTCCTACCGTAACAACTGCAGCCTCACTGGGATTTACATTTCGACTGACAATGGTCTGTATCTGATTTATAATCTGGGCAGACATCACAACCGGATCTACGGCCTCGTGAGGAGAAGCAGCGTGTCCTCCTTCTCCAATAACTTCAATTTCAAACTCATCGGGCCGGGCCATAAGGGGGCCTTTGCGCAAAGCAATTCGACCGGGTTCCAGACCCGGATACGAATGTAATCCGTAAATCACATCCACTCCCTTCTCCTGCAGATAGCCCGTTTCACAGAGCAGACGTCCCCCACCCGGCAATTTCTCCTCTCCGGGTTGAAATATAAGCAGTACCGTTCCTTCAATCTCTTCTTTGAGATCAGCCAGTATATGAGCCGCTCCCAATAAGTTGGCGGTATGGGCATCATGCCCGCAGCAGTGAGCAACTCCTTCATTTTTAGATTTAAATTCCGACTTATGCTCTCCTTCTTCCGTCATAGAAAGCGCATCGATATCCGCACGTAATGCCACAACCTTGTCAGACGATTTCCCCCCTTCAACAATCCCCACACAACCGGTATCCAATGGACGATCAGCCGGAATATCCAGTTCTTTCAGCTTTTCCAGGATAAACGTTGTGGTTTCCCTTTCTTCATAGCTCAACTCCGGATACTGATGCAGATGTCGGCGTATAGCCACCATCTCATCGTGATACTGTCGGGCTTTTTCTTTAATCGTATGTAAATCCATAGACATTCAAGTTTTATAATGACTGCTATAATTATCAAAAATAGGCAATTTAGCGGAAGTCCCTGAACTTAATTTTGTAACTTTTTTAAGTTGATTTCGTATTTTACGATACAATCATTTTTGTTTGCGAACTTTTAACATCTTTTGTCTTATGAAACGTCGAAAAAAATCCTGGGAAATCATATTTACCGGACTTGTACTAACCGCCCTGGGGATCTACCTGTTAACCCCGGAAGAGACGACCTCTCAGCATCAAATTGATCACGCTTCGTTTTCAGTTCCGGCCATTCCATCTGTAGAAGGCAAGGGCGATATTTCAGATTCTATTTCCATCAAGCTCCAAAAACTGGAAACCCTGAAAGCTCTGGAAAACATTAAGAACATTGAAAATTTTGAGCAGTTCAAAAAAGAATTGGAGAACCTCAAAGAGTTAAAAGAACTGAAAGAACTAAAGAATCTCGAAGAGCTCAAACAGCTGGAAAAGGAACTACAGAAACTTGAAGAACAGGGGCAATAATCTCTTTATCGTTATTGGGACCAAACGGGACGTATATTATATTAAAGCAGAACTTTTTGAACTGATAAGTTAGCGTGAATGTCCCACGAAAAGCCAGAAAACCAACTTGTTGAAACGCGCGACGGCTCCCACACGGTTTACTCCTCTCAATTTGACCAGCATTATCACAATCCCAATGGAGCCGTAGCGGAAAGCCGCTATGTGTTTTTTGAGCAAACAGGCCTGCCAGAGGCCTTATCCAAGCAGGAAGATATCACTATTCTTGAGCTGGGTTTTGGTACGGGACTTAATCTCATGCTGTTGCTGGATTACTATCTCAGCCGGCACTCGGAAGCCCACATCCATTACTACACTGTCGAGGCCTTTCCACTGAAGACCAAAATTGTTCAACAGTTTAACTATGAGGATTATCTCACCCACCCACAAATAGCCCGGAAAGTCATTGATCTTTTTGATGACCTTCAGGAGGGGTTCAATCACTTTACATTATTGAACAACATTGATATCCATCTTTTCAATGGATTCTTTTCGGATTTCAGTCCTGATGAGCCCATAGGGGCCGACTATATTTTCCACGATGCTTTCTCACCCGACACCAATCCCGACCTCTGGACCGGGGAAGTTTTTAAAATACTAACCCAGCACAGCCATCCGGATGTGATTCTTTCGACTTACTGTGCCGCATCCAAGGTACAGGGTGCCATGGCATGGGCGGGATGGAAGGTTGCCAAAGCGCAGGGTGCCCTGGGCAAACGCGAAATGATTGTGGCATCACTGAGTGACGAACCTCTTTCCCATCTGAAGCGAATTAACGAAGAACGGTTAGCCCGCCGATATGAAGAGGAGGATTTTTAGGTTTGATAGCTGAACGGCATTAAGAGATGTAGAGTAACCAGAAAAAAAATCTATACCTGTCTGGACAAATATCTATTAATCTTATTGATATATGTGTCGACGTTATCAAGCTCAAAAATCTCTTTGGGTGCCTGATTATCTTCCAGGATCTTTAGTACATTCTCATAGGTCTTAAATAACTTCCGTTCTTCCGGCCGTCTGACAATCAGGTCAAATTTAAGATTGTCTTTGCGGGCTTTATTCTGAAAAGTTTCCAGTCTCCCGCGCCAGGTGCAGGCCTTGCGCTCAATAGATTCTTTTTGTTTGAGATCAAAACCGATGGGCGTTATAAGATTCGTAGTCCCATTTTTCCAGGCAAAATTAAATTTTTGAGACAAATAAGGAGTCTCAACCGTATATTCACGCTTTATTTCTTGAATGGAATTTGGATTCGTTGCCTTTACCCCTTCTTCAACCTTGTTTATAATATATTCTTCGTCCTTGCGATCTCGCTCGCTCTTCT
>CAYXVW010000063.1:0-11413 GCA_964468695.1 uncultured Balneolaceae bacterium
AAAAGTAGGAAACAGTGTAAGTGTTTTTATGCTTCGTTGACTCTTCTTTTGTTGGTAATGGTTTCTTATTCGGTAAAGGGGCAAGCTCCTGACACGGTGGCGGGTATCCCGGTTAATTATGACGAGGAGAAAGTAGGCAAATATCAGCTTCCCGATCCGCTAATGCTGGCTAATGGAGAGGCCGTAGATAATGCTGACACATGGTTTGAAAAACGACGCCCTGAGATCCTTGAGCTGTTCAAAGAGTTTCAGTATGGTCATACACCCGGTCCACTTGAGGAATTGGATTATAATCTGTTTGATGATGGGACCCCGGCATATGATGGAACTGCTGTTCGGAAGCAGGTTACGGTATACTTTTCTGATGACAAAGAAGGTCCCAAAATGGATCTGTTAATCTATCTGCCGGCCGATACAATGGAACCGGCACCGGTATTGTTGATGCCAGGTTTTTTTCCGAATTATAGCAAGGTGGATGATTCCGGTGTTAAGCGTGGACAGATGTGGAACCAGGAAAATGAAAGAGTTCCTGCTCCTGAAGATAGTCCATTTGGAAAATTAGACGTTCCATTTCTTATTTCTAACGGCATTGGTGTAGCTATGGTTTATTATGAAGATATTGAGCCGGATTTTGATGGAGGCTCCCAATATGGCGTTACAGGACTTTATCGAGAAGAAGGACAGGAAAGGCGAAAACGAGATGAGTGGGGAGCTATTTCTGCTTGGGCATGGGGCCTGAGTCGGGCAATGGATTATATTGAAACGGATAAGAATATTGATTCAAGCCGGGTAGCTTTGATGGGTGTTTCACGACTTGGCAAAACCGTTTTGTGGACTGCTGCCCGTGATCAGCGTTTTGCTGCGGTTATTGCCAGTTGTTCAGGTGAGGGAGGGGCGGCTATAAGTCGTCGTAATTTTGGGGAGACCGTTGCTCATTTGACGGCGCCTTCCCGCTATCCGTATCAGTTTGCTCCAAACTACGAGGTGTTTGCTGAACATGTCAATCAGCTCCCAGTAGACGGTAATTTACTACTTTCCCTTATTGCACCTCGTCCGGTGCTTCTGCAAACAGGAGATGAAGATTTATGGTCTGATCCGAAGGGCGAATTTTTGGCAGCTGTCGATGCTAGCCCGGTTTATCGGTTATTGGGCAAACAGGGATTGGGTACTGATCAATGGCCTTCACCCGGTGAGCCGATTTTTAGCGCAATTAGCTATTATATGCATGACGGTGGTCATGGTACGGTTCCTTCTGATTGGGATATATTTCTGAAATTTTTGCAGAAATATTTGTAGATAAGCAAGTAAGAAGTAGTCGCCTTAAATTGTTGAAATATTATATATGACCATCAAAAATCTTGAATTTCTTAATTTCAAATTAATTAGCAGTCAACATATATCGCTATGAATAATTGTCAACACTACTTTTTTGTCCTTGTTTTTTGCTTGATTTCCACGGCTATTCCTGTTGTGGGGCAGGCTCAGGAATCAGTAGGAACACTCCAGTCGGATATTCAACAAAAGGGCAATGTTGTAATGATGTCAGCTTCTAACGCTGAAGTACAGCTTGAGTTCTGTACCCCTTCAATGGTTCGTGTACGCAGTAGCTGGGATCGGGAATTCAATGAGGAAAAATCATTGGGACTGATGGTTGCAAAACATGATTGGTCACCCGTAGATATCCAATCGATAGAAGAGGAAAACTTTTTTGATTTTGAAACAGAAGATCTAAAAGTCCGGGTTTACAAGTCACCGCTACTTATAGAATTCTATTCAGCTGACGGAAAGTTATTGTCGACCGAAAAATTTGATCAAAATGCCGGAGGAATAACCCAGGAAGAGGAAGGCGTTTCAGTCCGGAAAAAGTTATTTCAAGATGAGCAATTCTTCGGTTTTGGCGAACGCATGGATTTTGTAAATCAGCGGGGCAAAAAGTTAAACCTAACCGTTGGTCGCGGTATTGGTCGGCCTCATATTGTGGGAGCTTATAATATTCTGGAAGCGAATTACAGTCCGGTTCCATTCTTCATGAGTACTCGCGGCTATGGTATTTTCTTCAATACACCATACACGACCGAATGGGATATGGGCCATTTCAATCCGGATGCCTATTCCTTTAAAGCCGAGGGAGGTGAAATGGATTATTATTTTATGTATGGCCCTGATTTCCCCTCTATTTTGGATGATTATACTTCGGTTACCGGCAAATCTCCTCTCTTGCCAAAATTTACTCATGGATTGCATGTAGGAACCTATAGTGGTGGTACCTGGGGCTATGAGGAGCATACTTCTACCGATTATGTCGTTAATTTAGGACGGAAGTTCCGCGAAAAAGAGATCCCGGCCGATCTATTACATCTGGATTCTACCTGGCGAATGTTTGGTGAGCACGGGGGAAGTGGTGCTACTACTTTTGAATGGCGCAAAACTTTTGACAATCCGGAAGCGATGTTCGACAGTCTCTATGCCATGGGATACGATATGGTTGGGGTTCACGTACGTCCCCGTTATGATAATGGAGAGAAATATAATCTGTTAGACCGTGCACGAGAAGAGGGAATGGTTTATCCGGAACCGAATAATTCTGGTGAGTTTGTCAACTTTTTTGATTCTACTGCCGTTGACTGGTGGTGGGAAAACGGAGCAATGAAGGTTGTTTCCCAGGGCGCAATGTTTTTTAAAACTGATGAAGGAAGTGCATTCGGACGAAAGGCCAATGAGAGTGATAAGACCGGCCCGACCGGAGAAGAAGCAGCACGTTTGCACAATCTGTTTCCGCTTGCCTATGCCAAAGCCCCATTTGAGCGATTCAGTGAACACAACGAAATGCGCGGTTTTAACCTGACGCGCGAAGGCTATGCCGGTATTCAGCGCTATCCATATATCTGGGCGGGCGACTGGCCCAGCGAATGGCAGTATTTTAAACCCGTTATTCGGGCCGGACTTAATATAGGGCTCTCGGGCGTTGGCTATTGGTCCCATAATATGGGAGGATTTGAACATGAGGCCGATCCGGAGCTTTATATCAGATGGACCCAATTCGGCCTGTTCAGCCCTATGGCTCACCTTTTCGGGATGGATCATCCCGGATATAAAGAGCCCTGGAATTACGGGGAGGAAGCCGAACGTATTTTTAAGAAGTATGACCGTATGCGGTACCGGTTTATTCCCTACATCTATAGTGAGGCCTATAAAATGCATAAAACCGGCATGCCCATGATGCGGGCACTGGTATTGGAATACCAAGATGATGAAAATGTTTACGATATTGATGACCAGTACCTGTTTGGCAGCAACCTGCTGATTGCCCCCGTTACTACGAAAGGCGCCCAAACCCGGGTAGTTTATCTCCCGGAAGGTACCTGGTATGATTACTGGAGTGGAGAATCCTATGAGGGTAAACAGTACTATAATATTGTAACTCCACTGGAAAAATTGCCGATTTTTGTGAAGGCCGGTGGTATCCTTCCCAAGCAAAGAGTGTTAAACCTGGGACAAGAAACGGCCGATACGCTTACGCTGGAAATATTTCCGGATGGAGAGTCCTCTTATGAGATATACGATGATGATGGCAAGAGTAAAGATTATGAGGATGGAGAATATGCGATTACAGAAGTAACGGCCAAGGATGATGAACAAACGGTGATCAAAATACAGGCGCCTCAGGGCGAATACCAAGTGCCTGAGCGTTCTTATAAGCTGAATGTTCACAGCGATACGGCGCCTCAATCTGTAAAGGAAGGATCGAAACAGCTCAATGCTTTTTCTTCAGGATCTGAGTATGAAGAAAACCAGCAGCAAGCAGGATGGTATTTTGATGAAGAGGCAGGAGAGCTTTATGTAAGACTCTCAGGTAGCAGTGAGGAGGATATAACCGTAACTATTTCCAAATGACAGAAGGGAAGCGATTCATGGGACGCCTTGCATCAATATTAATTATTATCGTTTCTGTCTTCTGCATTTCGTGTACCAGTGAAGTGCAAAAACCCAATATTTTGGTGATTATTGCAGACGATGCCGGGTGGAATGATGTAGGCTACAATGGATCCAAGATAGAAACTCCGAATATTGACTTATTGGCTGAAGAGGGCGTAACGCTCGATCGCTTTTATGTGGCTCCGACCTGCTCCCCATCCCGGGCGGCTTTCCTTATCGGAATGCCGGCTAGCAGAATGGGGATAGTCGCCCCTATAAGTGGCAGAAGTGAAAAGGCATTACCCGATTCTCTTATTACTCTTCCCCAGACACTGAAGGAAGCTGGCTATGAAACGGCACTTATGGGTAAATGGCATTTGGGCCTTAAGCCTGAAAGTGGACCTATGGCCTATGGTTTTGATTATTCCTATGGATTTTTGCACGGACAAATCGATCATTATTCCCATACCTACAAAAACGGAGATCAAAGCTGGCACCGGAACGGCAATTTTATTGAAGAAGAAGGTCATGCTACGGATTTGATTACCGAGGAAACAATAAAATGGCTGACGGAGAAAAGGACTCCGGACAAAAGATTTTTCCTGCAGGTGGCTTATAGTGCTCCCCATGTTCCATTGCAGGAGGATGCGAAGTGGAAAGAAAAGTATAGCGGGGTTATCAGTGATACTTCTCGTCGAAATTATGCCGCGGCCATGACTCATATGGATTTTGGGATTGGAAAAATTGTGGAGACGCTGAAAAAGGAAGAACTGGAGCAGAATACATTGGTACTCTTTATGAGCGATAACGGGGCACAAAAAGAATGGTATCCGGATCAGCAGTACGATGGAAAATATGGACCAAATCCGACGCTAGGAAGTAATAGTCCTCTGCGAGGCTGGAAAACCTCGAACTATGAAGGTGGAATCAGAGTCCCGGCCGTACTCTCTTGGAAAGGTCAGTTAGAGCAAGGAACGCTTGAAAAGCCGGTAAGTATTACCGATTGGATGCCCACTTTTTTAGAAATTGCTGACGCAGAAAAGAGACCGTCACATATTGAAGGAAAAAGCATTGCCAGCCTGCTTTACGGAGAAGAAAAACGGCAAAACCGCACTATTTATGTCAGGGGCCATCTGCAGGAAAGTCTCATAACCAGGAAGTGGAAACTTATTAGAACCAGAGATGCAGAAAAAGAAACAAAGTATGAATTATATCAGCTTGAGGAAGATCCCGAAGAAGAAAAAAATGTGATTACTGAATATCCGGAAATAGCTTCTAAACTGAAACAGAAGCTTGAAGAAGAATTCCAAAAAGATGCGGATGAAGTGAACTACACGCTGGAATGACAAAATTTATCTTTTAACTACAAATACCTTAGTCTTATGAAGCGCCATGCTTTTACGATGAAATTAAAACCCGGATACGAAGAAGAATACAAAAAGCGTCATGATGAAATATGGCCTGAACTTGAAGAAGTTCTTTCCGAAGCCGGTATCCATGACTACTCTATCTTCCTGGATGAAGAAACACTCACATTATTTGCAGTCCAAAAATTAGAGGACGATTACAACGATGAGGATATTACAGGTAATCCCATAGTTAGAAAGTGGTGGGATTATATGGAGGATATCATGGAAACGAATCCGGATAATTCACCCGTAACAACTCCTCTCAAAGAGGTCTTCCATATGGATTAGATTGTATCTATCTGTAGATAAAAAATTAGATAATGTCATTTAATAAATAACCGGTAGGAATAAGACCATGAAATTATATTTGAAAATTTGTATTGCATTAGTTGTAACGGTAGGATGCTTGTTGCCCATAAAAGTTCAGGCACAGCCACTCATGGAAGATCTTGACCGGGGCCTTGTTGCCGTTCCACAAGAAGATGGTGGAGTATTTATAAGTTGGCGGTTGCTGGCCACTGACCCGGAAGGGACAGCCTTTAACCTGTATCGAAGAATAGACAGCGGAAAAGCCACTAAACTTAATGAACAGCCAATAACCGGATCAACGAATTTTGTGGATCAGAATGTAA
Source organism: uncultured Balneolaceae bacterium (assembly GCA_964468695.1). Classification (GTDB taxonomy): domain Bacteria; phylum Bacteroidota; class Rhodothermia; order Balneolales; family Balneolaceae; genus Fodinibius. The sequence goes on from CAYXVW010000063.1 coordinate 5,957, forward strand.
ATGAAAAGCTGGAGAAGGATATAGCGTATGTGGTACGGCCCGTGGTAAATGGGGAGGAACGGTCTCCCAGTAAAGCATTTCAGCTGGATGCAGCGCATCCTTATCTTTCAGTTCCCCTGGAAACACCCCGGGGATATACTCCTAATGATGCCTCTGTTGGCGACTTAAATGGTGATGGACAATATGAGATTGTTATTCACCATACAGGGGCCAGCCGGGACAATTCCCAGAGCGGATTTACAGATCCGCCTATTATCGATGCCTATACGTTAGAAGGAACTCACTTGTGGCGAATTAATCTGGGAAAAAATATCCGCGAAGGTGCCCACTATACGCAGTTTATGGTTTACGATCTGGATAGCGATGGAAAAGCAGAGATCGCTATGAAAACGGCGGATGGCACTGTGGACGGCGAAGGGGCGGTAATCGGCGATCCGGATGCGGATTATCGCAATGAAGAGGGGTATATCCTTGAAGGACCGGAATACCTGACCATTTTTGACGGAGAAACGGGGGCAGAACTGGCAACGACAGACTATATTCCACCCCGTCATCCGGAGATACTTGACCCTACTTCCGAGCAACTGGATGAGATTTGGGGCGACGGCTATGGGAATCGCATGGATCGCTTTCTGGCCGGTGTCGCATATCTGGATGGAGAACGTCCCAGCCTTATTATGGCGCGCGGGTATTACACCAGAGCCGTGCTGGCTGCCTGGAACTGGCGCGATGGAGAATTATCCCATCAGTGGACGTTTGATAGTGATGATGGAACTCCGGGAAACAGGGCATACCGGGGACAGGGAAATCATCAGCTTAGCATTGCTGATGTTGATGAGGATGGAAAGGATGAAATTATTTACGGTGCAGCTGCGATAGATCACAATGGTGAAGGATTATATTCTACCGGTTTGGGGCATGGCGATGCCCTGCATGTATCAGATCTGGATCCCGGGCATCCCGGACAAGAGGTTTTTAACATTCAGGAACGTTTTGATGATGCGGGCGCCAACTTCAGGGATGCGGCTACTGGAGAAATCCTGTGGAAAAAACCTTCGGTTAAGGCAGGCGATGATGGAGAGGGTCCCGGAAGAGGTAACGCTTTTAATATAGATCCCCGTTACCCCGGGGCAGAGGCTTGGGTACATGGCGCAAATATTGAGGGGATGTTTAATGCGAAAGGGGAAAAGATCAGCAATCAGAAACCCGCATTTTGTAATTTTGGAGTTTGGTGGGATGGAGACCTGTTGCGAGAGCTGCTCGACGGGAATGTCGTTGCGAAATGGGATTGGGAAGCAGAAGAATTAAATCCTATGCTTGTGGCTGAAGGAGCAACCTCTAATAACGGAACTAAAGCCACACCCGCTTTGAGTGGAGATATCCTGGGAGATTGGCGGGAAGAGGTAATTCTTCATTCCGAAAATAACGAAGAGCTTCGGATTTATACGACTACAATCCCGACCGATCATCGCATGTATACGCTACTGCACGATCGGCAATACCGGCTGGCTTTGGCTTGGCAAAATGTGGCCTATAATCAGCCGCCCCATCCCAGCTTTTATATGGAAAATTTTATGGAGGAATACAGTCGTCCAAATATTCAAGTTATTGAAACAGAATAGAAATGGTTAGTTCAAACAACCATGACAGGAAATTAGAAGTTTTTTAGGTCTGAAGACAAAATAGTGATAATACATTATTATTGCGATAGAGGATCTTACAGACTACATTGGTTCAGCACAGGTATGGGAATCGATTGAGCCAGATTTTAAAGAGTATGATACCTGAAAAAATAAGTTCAGGTACTCAGTAATTAATAATCACATATATAAGATAAAAGATGTATAGGCAAAGTAATCAGACAGTAATTACGATAGGGATATTATTGCTAAGCTTAATGATTGGGTGTACGACCGAAGAGCCGCCGGAACCGCAATGGCCGGAAATAACTTCAGAAAATAAACCCTGGACCCGATGGTGGTGGCAGGGCAGTGCCGTTGATAAAGAAAATCTGACCATGGAGCTGGAAAGCTTTAAAGAGGCCAATATAGGGGGCGTCGAAATCACCCCGATCTATGGAGTTGCCGGATATGAAGATGAATTTATCGATTTTCTGTCACCGGAGTGGATGGAAATGCTAACCCATACCTTGCAGAAAGGAGACAGTCTGGATATAGGTGTTGATATGGCCACCGGTACGGGATGGCCCTTTGGCGGACCAATGGTGGGAGATGCAAGAGCGGCGAAGTATGTGGCTTATGAAACGTATGAACTGCAGGAAGGAGAGAGTCTCTCTGAACCCATTGAATATGTTCAGGAGCCATTTGTATATGCGCTCGGTAATCGCATGTTTGGAGTGGAAAGTGGTTCTGCTATTGAACCTGGCGAAGAGATTGAACTTGATGATCTGGAAGAACCGGTTTCTGCCAATGATAACTTGCAATCACTGGCACTGGAACAGGTCCGTTTTGAAAAATCATTGCCGCTTGTTACTCTGATGGCCTATTCAAATGAAGGGGAATCCCTCGATCTTACGGACAGCGTTAACACGGAAGGGGATTTGGCATGGACCGCTCCGGAAGGAAACTGGACACTTTATGCATTTTTTCAGGGAATACATGGAAAAATGGTCGAACGTGCCGGACCCGGAGGAGAAGGATTGGCAATTGATCATTTTGATGAAGAAGTGCTTACTGATTATTTGACCTATTTTGATGAGGCATTTACGGGTTATGATATTTCAGGATTGCGAAGCTTTTTTAACGATTCCTATGAGGTAGACGATGCCCGCGGAGAGGCTAACTGGACTCGTTACTTCCTGGATGAGTTTGAACAGCGTCGCGGATATGATTTAAGAGAACATTTGCCGGCTCTGTTAGGCGATAGTTCTGATGATAAAAACAGTCGTATATTGAGTGATTACCGCCAGACTGTTTCGGATCTGCTGCTGGACGAGTTTACCCGTCCCTGGAACCAATGGGCCGATGAAAAAGATGCTCATATTCGTAATCAGGCGCATGGCTCACCTGCCAATATTTTGGACCTCTACGCAGCTAGTGATATTCCCGAGACGGAAGGGACCGATATATTCCGGGCTAAAATGGCTTCATCAGCCGCTAATGTGACGGGCAAGCAGCTGGTGGGCTCTGAAGCCGCCACTTGGCTGAATGAGCATTTCAGTTCCTCTCTATCTGATGTTAAGACTGCCGTAGATCGGTTTTTCCTCGGCGGTGTCAACCATATTGTGTATCACGGTACGGCCTATTCCCCACAGGGTGAAGAATGGCCGGGCTGGTTATTTTATGCGGCCGTTCACTTCAATCCGCAGAATCCATTTTGGGATCATTTTAAAGCATTTAATGAATACGTGGCACGCACACAGTCATTCTTGCAGCGGGGTAATCCCGATAATGATGTGCTCCTCTATTTCCCTATTCATGATCGTTGGGCCGAGGCCGGTCCGGGACTGCTGGAGCATTTTGATGGAGGGATCGAAAATCAATTTGAGGGAACCGCTTTTAAAGAAGCCGCTGAGGAAATGCAAAACCGGGGCTATGGCTTCGACTATATCTCAGACCGGCAACTGCAGCAGGTGGCCAGCTCCGGACAGCAAATACAAGCGGGTGACATTAGCTATAAAACTCTGTTAGTACCGGCCAGCCAATACATTCCGGTTTCAACCTTTGAAAGAATCGTGGACCTGGCTAACAGTGGAGCTACGGTGCTTTTTTATCAGGATTTACCGTCTGAGGTAGCAGGCTGGTCTGACCTGGAGACCAATCGCAAGCGTTTTCAGGAGCTGGTAGAAGATATCGGCTTCTCTGACTCTGATGAAGGCTCAGTGCGGGAAGCAGAGGCGGGCGACGGGCGTTTCCTGCTCGGTGACAACCTTGATGAATTGTTAGAGGAGGCTTCTGTAGTACGGGAGTCAATGACCGACCGGGGACTTGAATACCTGCGCCGAAGCCACGAGGAGGGGAACACCTACTTTATTACAAATTGGGGTGACCAAAGGATCGACGAATGGATTCCTCTCGGGGTATCTGCCGAATCTGCGGTATTATTTGATCCAATGAAAAAACAGAAAGGATTTGCGGATTTCAGAACGAGTGATGCCGGAACTTCAGAAGTGTATCTGCAGCTGGAGCCCGGACAGTCAATTATTGTACAAACCTATCAGGACGGCCGAAGCGAGACTACCTATCCTTATGTGGAGGAGGCAGGAGAAGCTACAACCCTGGCGGGAATATGGAGTGTAGAATTTATAGAGGGTGGACCTGAATTACCGGAGCCGGTTGAAGTTGATACCTTAAAATCCTGGACAGAATTTGGTGGAGACACGGTTGAAAATTTCTCGGGAACAGCAAGTTATAGCTTATCCTTTAATGCACCGGATAGCGACAGTGACGGATGGATGCTCGATCTGGGAGAAGTGGAGCAAAGTGCCCGAGTTGCGCTCAACGGACAGGATCTGGGTATATTAACCGGTCCGGTTTTCAAGGTGTATATCGACCAGGGCATGATGCAGGAAACCAATGAGCTCGAAATAGAGGTGGCTAACCTGATGGCTAATAGAATTGCCTATCTGGATCGGGAAGGTATCCCTTGGAAAAAGTTCTATAATATTAATATGTCCGCCCGGCAGGGACAAAACCGGAATGAATATGGAATATTTGATGCATCGGATTGGGAACCAAGACCGTCGGGCCTTCTGGGACCGGTAACCTTAACCCCGGTAAATCATTTAAATTAATTTTTAAGGAATACTTAAGGAAGTAGACATGATGAAATATATTCGTTGTATAATTATCACAACGGGCATTGTGTTGGGTAGTGTATTGCTGCTCCATGCCCAGGAAACCTATCCGCTTTGGCCGGAAGGGCCCCCGCATGCGGTCGGAGACAGCGAGGATGACGTTCCCACACTAACGGTATTTCTTCCGGAACAGGAAAAAGCTATAGAAAGTGGAATTGTTATTTTTCCCGGCGGCGGATATGGTCATTTGGCAATGGAGCATGAGGGCTATGATGTCGCGGAGCGATTTAATGAGATGGGACTTGCGGCTTTTGTGGTAAAATACCGTCATGGAAAGGAATATGGCCATCCCGTTCCGTTGCTTGATGCCCGCCGGGCTATACGAATGGTTAAGCATAGGTCGAAGGAATGGAATATTAATTCCGAAAGCATTGGAGTTATTGGCTTTTCGGCGGGCGGTCATCTGGCCTCGACAGCCGGAACGATTTTTTTTGCGGAAGGAAATCCTTACGGTCAGGATCCGATTGAGCAAATGAGTTCCCGTCCGGAATTTATGGTACTGGTATATCCCGTGATTTCAATGACTGAGGAAATTACACATCAGGGATCCCGGAACAACCTGTTAGGGGAAAATCCCAATACAGCTTTGGTAGATTCCCTTTCAACGGAAAAACAGGTTTCATCCAATACGCCTCCCACTT
>CAYXVW010000064.1:0-11368 GCA_964468695.1 uncultured Balneolaceae bacterium
CCATCGTCTGTGAAAGCCACTAATCCAAATATCGGTAATATCGTAGCCGGCGCGTGGCACAACTTCCCACTCCATGTGATTTTTAGTCCCCACAAAAAGTATTTCAATATTGCCATATTCTTCCTGCAACGCATCTGCTATGGCAATGGCAGGGTACACATGACCACCAGTACCTCCTGCTGCTATAAGTACGTTGGTCGTACCCATAACAGCGGAGTCTGGTCCGTCTTGTGATGATATGTCCGTTGAAAAATTATTATGCATAGAACACGGCTTTTTTAGCACTGCTGTGTTTAGAAATATTCATTAAGACGCCAATCATGATACCTGCAAAAAGGGTGCTGCTGCCGCCATAGCTTACAAAAGGCATAGGCAGTCCTGTGACCGGAAGTAGCCCGCTGGCAACCCCGGCATTTACAAATCCATAAAGCACAATTGTGAGTGTACAACCTGTTGCCATGAGTACACCCAATACATCGGGCGCATTCTTACTTATTTTGGCAATGCCTCGGAAAAGTATAACACCAAAAATCAGGAGTACGGCTGTTGAGCCGACAATGCCATATTCCTCGGCGATAATTGCAAAAATGAAATCGTTATAGGGGGCAGGGAGAAAATCTCGTTGCGTACTTTTACCGATACCAACTCCGAAAATTTCGCCCTGGGCAATAGCCATATGTGCCTGTTGGGCTTGGTACCCGCTTCCCACATTAAATTCCTCGCTGTTTATTTCTACAATCTGTTCAACATACTGATCGATGCGGCTCTGGCGCTCTGGTGATTGCCAAATAAGGAGGGAGCCACCCAGCAGTCCAATGATAACGAGGGTACCAAGCTGAAGTACACTTACTCGTCCGACAAACATCACGAGCATTGAAATACCTAAAAGGATAGCTGCGCTGCTGAAATCCTCTATGCCGATCAGCCCACAGGTAATAGTTACCCAGATCATCAGGGGTAAGAAGCTTCGTTTAAAGTCCTTGATATAATCCTGTTTGTTATCGATCAGCACTGCTAAATGAATAAGCAGGGCAACGGTAGCAAAAGATGACGGCTGAAATGAGAATCCACCGATATCTAAATAGCGTTTAGCCCCAAAAACTTCATTGCCGGATATGGCAACGATAATTAGCAATATCCAGCTGGTGATTACGGCCAGGCGGCTGAATTTGGCAACAGCGTGATAATTTATTTTGGAGATAAAAAGCATTGCGAGGAAAGCGATACCCAGCTTAATGATATGCCCGAATACCAGGCTGCCGGCCGTTGTTTGATTGCTTTCAGCAAAATAGGCGATCGATGAATACACTGCGAGCGTACCAAAAATCATCAGGATGATCACCGATACAAGAAGGATACGATCGCTACCCTGGGTAGGGGTATCCATCTCATCGGGACCAGTGCCCATGATTGAGGAAATACTTTTATTTGGTGTAGTGTATAGCATATTTTTTTTGCTTTCAGTCTTCAGCTTTCAGCTATCAGAGTAGTAATTCTGACAGCTGAAAACTGAAAGCTGATTACTTTCTAAAGTCGATTTACTGCTTTTTTAAATTCGTTGCCGCGGTGTTTATAGTTGTCATACATATCAAAAGAGGAGCAAGCGGGGCTCAATAATACCGCTTCACCGCGCTTAGCTCCCTGTTTTGCCGTTCTGACGGCTTCATTCATGTTTTCAGCTGTTTTAAAATGAGGAACGACCGTTTTAAGTTGTTCTTCAATCAGAGGTTTCGCTTCTCCAATAGCTATGATTGTATGTACCTTTTTACGGATTTGATCCACAAGTTCGCTGTAATCATTTCCTTTGTCTCTTCCGCCCATTATTAGCGTTAGAGGCACGTTAAAGCTATCCAGTGCATACCATACCGCATTGATGTTTGTCGCCTTGCTGTCATTGACATAGTTGACACCGTTGACAGTCCGCACTTGTTCTAGTCGATGTTCAACTCCTTCGAATGTGCTCAGGCTTTCGCGAATAACATCACTTTTGATTTCGGATGCCCGCGCGGCCAATGCCGTAGCGAGGCCGTTATTTAAATTATGTTTGCCAGAAAGCTTTACATCAGTTGTAGGCATTAGAACCTCTTCCCGTTGATTGAATTTTAGAATTATATTTTGATTTCGAACAAAAGCTCCATTTCCATTGACGATTTCCTGTTGATCGGAAAAGGCCAGCAGTTTTGGATGACGTTCTTTTTTTTTAAGAGATTCAACATGTTTCCTGATTGTTGAATCTTCATAATTGTAGATAAACCAGTCATCAGCAGATTGATTCTCCGTAATGCGAAATTTTGAGGCCGCATAGCTGGAGAAATTCTGATTGTAGCGATCCAGGTGGTCCGGGGTAATGTTTAATATTATGCTAATATGCGGCTTGAAAGTATCAATATGATCAAGCTGAAAACTGCTGACCTCCAGCAGAATGTCATCTGCCGTATCGGAGGTAACCGCCTCTGAAAAGGCATAGCCAATATTGCCGGCTGTTTCATGACTAATATTACCCAACGACCAGGTATGGTCGAGCCAGCTAGTAACGGTTGTTTTGCCATTGCTCCCGGTCACTGCTGTAATTGATGCATCAGTAAACCAGCTGGCAATCTCTATTTCAGAGAATACTTTTTTGCCGAACTCGAGGTAACGCTGTACCACTGCCGCCTCTGTAGGCACGCCCGGACTTAAAACCACAAAATCTCCTTTTTGGGCCTGTTCGGTGTGACCTTCTTCTTCAAAGGGGATATTATGCTTCTCCAGCTGCTTTTTGATTGAAGGAGTAATCGCACCATGATCGGTCACGAATACCGATGCCCCTTTCTGCCGCAGTAAAACAGCAGCAGCGAAGCCACTGCGAGCAGCTCCTATCACAACGATATGTTTGTCAGTTACATCTATCATCGCAGTTTTAGGGTTAAGAGGCTCAGAATTCCAAGGAGAACGGCAATGATCCAAAAGCGAACTACAATTTTTGATTCCGGCCATCCTTTTTTCTCAAAGTGGTGATGGATCGGGGTCATGAGAAAAACTCGTTGCCCTTCTCCGTATTTTCGCCGCGTATATTTGAAATAGGTTGTTTGGATGATGACTGATATCGTTTCGATAAAAAAGATGCCGCAAACAATCGGTAGTAAAAGTTCTTTATGGAGCATGAGTCCAAGAGCACCAAAGGCGCCCCCGAGGGCCAGCGATCCGGTATCTCCCATGAACACGGAAGCTGGATGCGTGTTATACCAAAGGAAGCCCATGCATCCTCCCACAAGTGAAGCACAAAAGATGGTGAGTTCTCCGGAACCGGGCAGGTACATAATATTCAGAAAGCTGGAAAAGTCTGTTCGGCCGGATACGTATGCAAAAATTCCCAAAATAAGTCCCGCTATGGCAGAAGTGCCGGCTGCAAGTCCGTCGAGGCCATCCGTCAGGTTTGTTGCATTGCTGACAGCTGTTATCACAAATACAACCATGGGAATGTATATGACCCAACCGAGTGCTTCTCCCAAAATAGCGTAATCAATATTTACGCTTTTAAGGAAGGGGACAGTGCTCAGTGTATTGAAATCCTGAAATTCCGGCCAAAAATAGAGCGTACATCCCAGAAGAAGACCTACTGTAATCTGGCCGGCTACTTTAAGGCGGCCGCTTAAACCCGACTTATCTTTCTTAACTACTTTTATATAATCATCAACAAAACCTACTACGCCCAAGATTAAAGTGACCAGAATAATCATCCAGGTATAAATACTATCCATAGGCATCCATAGCAGGGCGGGGATCAAAATCGCTAATAGGATGATAAGTCCCCCCATGGTGGGCGTGTGTGCTTTGCCAAGGTGATTATCGAGCCCGATATCCTCTCGAATAACTTCGCGAAGTTGCATGTGCTCCAGCCATTTGATGATTTGTCTTCCGATCATGATGCTGATAAACAGCGCCATAGCTGCAGCGATCGCCGCTCGTGTAGTAATAAACTCAAAGGCCCCAAATCCAGGGGGTTCGTAATTAATTTCCAACCAGCTGATGAGTTCGTATAACATTAGACCCCCGTTTTTTTTGCGTTCGACTTTCGGTTGTCTAATGCATTAAGGGCAATTTCTTTGTCATCAAAATGATGTCGTTCCCCTTTTACTTCTTGGTAGGTCTCATGTCCTTTGCCGGCTATCAGGATAATAGCATCCTTGTCAGCATCCGTTACGGCTTTGACAATTGCTTTACGCCGATCGGTAATGAGCTCAATATTTTCCGGATGTTCAAAGCCACTTAAGACTTCCTCAATAATAGCATCCGGATCTTCATCACGGGGATTGTCAGAAGTCAGGATTACTTTATCAGCGTACTTTTCTGAAATAGCAGCCATTTTAGGTCGCTTTGAACGATCCCGGTTTCCTCCGCATCCGAATACTACGTGGAGGGTTTCCTGCTCGGTTTTAATATTGCCCAGCGTACGAAGCACATTCTCCAGTGCGTCGGGGGTGTGAGCATAGTCCACTAAAACCAAGGGCTGGGTCTCTTCCTCACGCAGGAGTCGTTCGAGTCGTCCCGGCGCTCCATTTGCTTCGCTAAGTGCTTCGGCAATGGCTTCGCTTTTAAAGCCAAGTGACCGACATATCAGAAAAGCTTCCGTTATGTTATAAGCGTTAAAGGTACCCATCAAAGAGCTTTCAATAAGTACTTTCCCAATGCGGATAACGAGGCCTTCTGTGCTGTTGGACAATACCTGGCATTCTACCTCCAGAGCTTTGTTGAAGCTAAAGCGTATAATTTCAGCCTGGCATTCTTCGATCATATGGATGGCGTACTCATCATCACCGTTGATAATGGCTGTAGCTTCCGGATTTAATGAAGTAAAAAGCTTGGCCTTAGCTTGTGCGTAGTTGTTCAGCTCTTTGTGGTAATCAAGATGGTCATGACTTAGATTCGTAAAAGCAGCTATATCAAAATCAATACCGTTAACCCGCTGTTGGTCAAGAGCGTGTGAGGAAACTTCCATTATCAAATGAGTGGCGCCGGCTTCGTTTGCCTGCTGCATATCTTTGGCCAGCTCCACCGGATCGGAAGTGGTGAGATTGCTATCCATGGTTTGGCCTCCTACCCGTTTCCCCGTAGTCCCCAGTAGGGCAGGGGTAACATTCAGTTGCTGGAGTGCTTGGTAGGTTAATGTGGCTACTGTTGTCTTGCCGTTGGTACCGGTAATACCAATGATCTTCATTTTTTGAGCGGGATCGCCGGCAAAAGCCTGAGCAAGAGGACCCAGAAGGGCTCGTGTATCTTCAACCTGTATTATGCAAACCTCTTCATCTTCATCGGTTGAAACTGGTTCTTCAACAATAAGAACGGAAGCTCCTTGTGTAACGGCCTCGTTGACGTACTCATGTCCATCCACCTGGATCCCTCGAATAGCAATAAATACATCTTTCGGGCTCACTTTCCGTGAGTCGTGCCGAAGCACACCAATATCGTTCGGCTCCGGACCGGAGACGTTTGTGGGATTACAAAGCGATATGAGTTCGTTAAAATTCAAGTCCAGTATTTAGCTTCAGTAGTTTGTTATTTACTTACAAGATTGTTGAGAGATTTTGCTTTCCCCCGGATCGTAATCGTGCGTCCTTTCTGCATTTGATCACCGGGACGGGGAAATTGAGTATATACGGTTCCCGATCCGATTCGCTTTACGTCGTAGCCACGATTGGCGATAAGGCGACTTGCATTGCGCATGCTCATTCCTCCAACATCCGGGATGATGGAATATCCATCCGGGAGTTCAGTGGTATCAACTTCAGCTGTTTGATTGGAGAGCTGAAGAGTGATCTGATCCGTTGGAGTAAGACCCGTCCCTGCATTGGGATTTTGGGCAGCAATCCAATCGCCACTGCCTTCTATATTAAATGGAATATCCTGTTTGTTGAGCAGGGTAGTGGCTTCTTCTTTTGTGAGTCCCGTTAAATTGGGCGCCATAGCCCAGGTTTCAGTATCAATCTCCTGGTCTAAAATTTGTTTTTCGATATCGTTATCAAGCCCTGCAATGCGATTGGCCGCCTGTTGGAAAATAGGTCCGGCTGTATGTCCGCCGTAAGGGGGATACGTATCCGGATTATCTAATATGATGAGTGCAACATATTTGGGATCATTAGCCGGGAAAAATCCGACAAAAGATGACCTGTAAGAGTTGGTATAACGACCATTGACGAGCTTTTGTGCCGTTCCTGTTTTTCCGGCAATGGAGAGTCCCTGTACTTGCGCAAGATCTGCCGTACCGGAGTCAGAGACTACACGCTGGAAAACCGGGTAAAGCTTATTAATGGTTTCCTCTTTGGCGATCTGACGAACCGTAACCTGATCCTGCTTCCATACTGTGCTGCCTTCGCTGTTAACAACTTTATCAACAATATAAGGACGCATCATTTTGCCCTTGTTCGCAAAAGCGGCATAAGCCTGTGCTATTTGGAGGGGCGTAACCTGAACCTCGTATCCAATAGACATCCATGGGAGCGTTACCTTACTCCATTCATAAGGCTTGGGCAGACGACCTGGCTCTTCACTGGGTAAATCAATATTAGTCAGCGTTCCAAACCCCAGGTTTCGGGCGTACTGGTAGAAAGTATCCTCATCAAGCCGCATAGCTATCTCTGAAGTAGCAACATTTGAGGATTGTTCAATAACTTCGGGGAATGAGAGCGTACCCAGTGGATCGTGATCGCGCATCCATTGACCATGGATTTTTGTTCGTCCGTTCTCCGGGGTTTCAAAAGTTTCATTAAACTCAACTTTTCCCTGTTCAACAGCAGCAATGGCGGTTACAAGCTTAAATGTAGAGCCGGGTTCAATCATATCTGAGATAGCGAAGTTTCGCCGATTGTTGCTACCCAGTGTCGAAGGATCATTAGGATCGTAGGTAGGATAGTTGGCCATCGCTTTGACAGCTCCTGTTTTGGGATCTATAACAATTGCAGATCCATAAGCGGATGAAGTTCGCTCAATTCCTGCCTTTAATTCTTCTTCAACAATAGCTTGTATATGCGAATCGATGGTAGTATAAAGAGAATGCCCCTGCTGAGGTTGCTTGCGAGGCGCACCTACATAGGCATAAATGCTTCCGTTACGCTCTCGCCGAACCTGCTGTACGCCATCTTCGCCATGCAGCTGTTCATTGTATTCTTTTTCAAGGCCGGTTACTCCCGTCATTTCGTAATTTGCAAATCCCAAAATATGTGCTGCAAGTGAGTTAAAGCTATATCGCCGCTCATAATTTTCTTCCAGAATGACTCCTCTGATATCCATCTGCCGAAGCGCTTCGTACGTCTGGGCTTTCACATTTTTATCCAGAACCACATATCGGGATCTCTGAGAGGCCCGGTTAATTTTTTGCAGGTAGCCTTGAGATGATAAATACCCATATTTTCCAAGTGTATCACAGACTTGGTGGATCTCACCCTGTGTTAGTCCTGATATTTTGGGATCAATAGCTACTTTATAGGCAACGGAGTTGGTCGCAAGAAGACTGCCGTCGGCATCGTAGATATTACCGCGCTGGGCAGGAATAGAAATATAGTCAATGGCCTGTTCGCTCCATAGCTGTCGTAATTCAGGTCCCTCGATAAAGTTGATGCGGAAAAGCTGCATACCAATGGCACATGGTACTAACAGTACCAGTCCAAAGACCACAAACATTCGGTTTAATATGCCGGAATGTTCTTTTGCCATTTATTTTTCCACCTCTATTACTTTTTCTGCCGGACCACCGTTAATGAATCCGTTTTCTTTTGCTTTATCATAGATTTCTGCGGGACCGATCATACGGTCGTATGTAAGCTGATAACTGCCGTGCAGACGTTTAGCCTGGTTGTATTCGCGTTCCAACTGTTGCACCTCGCGGAGGAGTTCCTGGGTCGCAAAGACATGATTTAAATACAACATGCCCAACATCCCTAACACCACGGCCCCGAGAATTATCTTCCAGGGGGTAAGCGTAACTTTTGGAAGCGAGAAAAGGCTCTTCTTACCACCATTATTGTTTACTCGTTTACCATATACTTTCTTTTTGGATTCAGATGATTTTTTATTGCTCTTGCTGCCTTTTTTGCGTTTGTTGGGTTGAACTTTCTTTTTCTTCATCGGAGATTTTATCAGCATAATTACACCTCCGGGGGATCTATGGTTTGAGCTACCCGCATCTTGGCACTTCGGGCAGCCGGATTTTGTTCGATCTCTTCTTCAGAGGGACGGATAATACCTCCCGAAATCTCTTCGATGGGAGAGAGGGGATTACCATAAAAATCTTTCTCGATTTCTCCCTTATGATTGCCTGCCCTGAAGAATTTTTTAACAATACGGTCTTCCAGCGAATGATAGCTGATCGCTACAATACGTCCGCCGGTTTTTAGCAACTCAAGCGATTGGTCGAGAACCTGGCGCAGCATATCCAATTCCCGGTTTACTTCTATCCGGATGCCTTGAAAAACACGCGCTACGCTTTTGATCTGGTGCTTGCCATATACCACAGCCTCAACGGCGTCGCGCAGTTCAGTTGTCGTTTCAATGGGACGACGATCAATAATTTCGCTTGCGATTTCGCGGCTTAACCGTTCTTCGCCATAGTGATAGATAACATCCCGCAGCTCTTCGTAGGAGTACTCATTTACAACCTGATATGCCGTGATTCCCCGGAGATTACTCATTCGCATATCTAACGGACCCTCTTTTTGAAATGTGAATCCACGGTCGGCTTCTTTTATCTGATGAGTCGAAACACCGAGATCGAGAAGGATTCCGGATATCTCACCGTGTAATTCTGGGGATAATAGCCGGGTGAGATATCCGAAATTGCCTTTTATGGAAGAAAAACGGTTGTCTTGGCCAATGCGTGCATTTGCTGCAGACAGGGCTTCGTCATCCTGATCAATACCAATGAGTTGAGCGTTGCTGTCGAGATGAGATAACAATGCCTGGCTGTGTCCACCACCGCCAAGTGTAGCATCGATATAGATACCCTGGGAGTCCGTAATTAAATATTCTACGGACTCTTCCAGCAATACCGGCTGATGCTCATAATATGTATCATTCTTGGTCATGGTTATCATCGTCGCCCATTACACGCTCAAAAAGTTCTTGGTACGATTCGAAATCTAAGCCGGAATCGATCTCTTCTAATTTTTCAGGCGACCATATTTCTATGCGTTCGCCGCTGCCAATAAAAATGGCTTTGCCATCGATGCCGGCCCAATCTGTCAGTTGTGAAGGTAGAGGAATGCGGTTTTGGTTATCCAGAGACAGGTCTTCTGCAAAACGCAGGAAATTGCGCTTTACGGTTCGACCTTCCTTGGTAAAGCTGTTGATCTGGGCAAGTTGGTCTTCTACTTTTTGCCATTCATCTTCTGGGTAGAGATAAAGGCAGGGTTCGAGACCTCTTAATATGGTAAAACGCTCTTGTGCCTGGGGATTGAGAGCTTTACGCAGTTTAGCCGGGAAGCTAACGCGTCCTTTATTATCAACACTATGTTCGTATTGGCCCTTGAAGCTAGGCATATAAGGTCCCCAGAATTACAGCAAATGTTATCGAATTCGACAAGTGGATTGGAACTCCCACATTCTCCCACTTCACCCCACAATGTACCCCGAAAGGTTATAATATGTCAAGAATTTATTGCAGAAATATTAAATAATTAATTTGGGAGCGAGTTGGAGGATGTTTTTTTGGACAAAAACCCTCTTGAATAGCTTTAAAAGGTATTTAAGAGATATAAGTTCTTTCTTAGTCCGTTTTAGGTTATAAAGTGGTAGAGAGTGGGAGTCTTATTGGAATGCCTTGCCGGGAAAGATACGACTGATTTTATTTAGTTGTTCCTTAATCACATTATGAGTTACTGATAAGTATTGGTTTTAAGTAGTGATCTTCTTTCAAAAACTTTCCATTTTATGATAGGCAGATCCCTTTCTCAAAACCAGTGCGAAATGTTCCTCCCGCTTTATTTTAAAGATAGAGGTAGTAGTAACTCCGGTAGTTAAATATTTCTATTTCCTTTAACCACTTTTTGTCAACATCAGCATACTCCCACAGCCAGTAAAGAATACTGATATGTAAGGATGAAAATTTGATTTATTTGCTGCCAAAAGGAATGGTAACGCCAAGCCATGGAATTCCGATAAGGTCGCCGGCATCGATAAGGGGCCGGAACAATCCAATATCCAGAGCGAAAGATTCCGGAGCCCAGCGAAAACCCGCAGAAATAATTCCACTCTCATCCACACCCGGGACAAAATAATTCTCAGTCAGCAGATAAAATTCACGTCCGGTTCGTATCAACCCACTGATATTGACAACCGGCGTGTTCGAGATGTCACTGCCTACATATCCATAACCCAGAGATACACTAAGGTTTCTATCACGATTTCCAAAAGTTCCAACACCGTATAAAATCCCAAGAGCTTCCGTATCTGCTCCCACAATCCCTCCAATCATTGCTCCACCACCTAAGTGGAATTTTTCCGCAACAACCGGAACCGAAACTTTCGGTAAAAACCAAACTGGAGTTTCTCCAGTTCCAAAAAGAAACAGCGGAACCAATCCTCCGCCAATAGAAAGATTGTCCGAAATTCCATAGTTCACATTGTTAAACAAAACCCATGTGTTTTGGTAATACCCCCTGCCTTTCCGTAAACCAATGGCATTTGGAGAAAAGAAATATCTTGTTGACTGTGGATTTTCGAACCAGTAACCACCATTCCTGATTCGATCGGCACTGATTTTTTCTATGCTTTCAATGTTTGCCCGCTCAATGGTCACGCGGCTCAGGGATTCTGTTCGTAAAGTTATACTTTCATCATCTTCAGAAATCAACTCCCCGACAAATGTTTGATTTTGTACCGTAACAATTTTATAAAAATCCGATTGATTCTGGGCTTGCAATCTAAGGACATTCACGATACAAATAAGACATAAAAAAAGTATAAACAGTTGTTTATTCATGACTTGTAAAAGGCAATTGAGAATTTAACGGTGAATAAACTTTACGCATTTAATTAACTTCCTACGTAAAATGCGTTTAACCAGCTGAACGCTGCTACTCTTGAAAGCTCTATTCTTTACCCTCAAGAACCTTGCAATTTATGATAGGTGGATTTCTTTCTCAAGGCTAACGCGATGTTGATGTGTTCCTCCCGCTTCTACGAGACTTTATTGGCAAAGATCATTCTGATGAGGCTAGTCCACAAGATAGACTGGTCGCTTTTTGATGTTAAAACGTCTCTATAACTTAGGTGACGAAGCCCAGGCGGCCGGCAGGGAGGAATTTGAAAAAATGGATGGAGCAGACGCATCAAAAATAAAAACTTTATTTTTAAATGAGTGCTACCCGAACTATTTATTCCACAATTTCCCTGACAC
>CAYXVW010000065.1:0-11353 GCA_964468695.1 uncultured Balneolaceae bacterium
ACTCATAGTTTGAACAAGGTGTCCGATCAATATAGTGATTAGTTCATGACATTATAGTGTCTTAATACAAGACATCAAGATGTCATACTTAGTGACATTATAGTGTCGTATAGCACGACATTGTACTGTCAGTGATGCTGACACCAGAATGTTATTTATCCTGATCAAGCGGTACAAAAAGGCTGATAGGAGTAGATATGCCATCGGTATAAGGTACTTGCCGGTATTATTAATCGCATAGGACCTAAAGGAGGCCGGTTATTTAGATTCACTCAGTAACCAGTAAGAGACTTCCATCAACGCATAAAAAATCCCTCTCCCGGAAAATGTTTACCAGAAGAAGGATTAAAACGCTTTTTTATGGCAATGGGTACTCTCAGGATACGGTAAGCAAAGTATCCAATTGATCGCGCCGGATATGTGTGGTGCGACGTACAACAGCTCGTATTTCAATTTGATAATCGCCGGCGGGCAAATCCTCGGGCACGCTCACATAAAGAGAACTGGGCTTATTGCGGATAGGTTTCGGTGCGCGTGTCTGGCGGCCATCCGGTCCATTAAAAAAGATTCCCTGCTCTTCATCATCGGGATTGTACTTAAGCAGTTTACCGCGCACTTCAATAACGCCGCCCGGGGTCAGCTGGCTGTTAGCAGTGTCCGTAGCAAAATCGATTACGGATTGGATATGCGGCCGGCGCTGCTTAGGAGCTACTTTCTTGAGGGAGATATCCTCCATGGCCTCCTGCAGGCGTTTACCCGGCGACAGGTTCAGCCTTACCTCGTGCCGGGAGGCATCAAAATAATCTTCTGTGTCCATAAAGTTACCTGCAATTGAGGGCGAAATATACATCAGGGAGGTATTAACGCTCCGGCCCTGGCTTACAAATTTTGCGATAGCGGCCTCGTAATTTTCAATATTGGCCAATGCATCCGCCCGGGTTAGGGTGCTTCCGCTGCTTATCATGTCATTGATAATATCATCTATGGTGCAGCTGCGATGGTTTTGGATGACGGCCCGTCGGTGTTTGGGATTGTTGGCAAGTGGATTAGGATACAGGGCATATTCAATAGTCATGGCTTACTTACGGTCTTAAGTTCTTCGTTAGCTGAATTAACAGGAATCTTGATACGATTCCTATAGGTAAGACCGTTGAGCAAGGAAATCCTTACAAACTTTTTTGAAATATATGCCCTGCCCTTGTTTTCAGAAAAGTATCTCAATAATGCTTGCAATGAGCCATCCGAACAACGCCAACAGGCCCACAATCATCAGGATGAGTGTAATAGCGATGCTCCAGAGTATCCATCGGCTATGTCGCTCGGTGGTTTTGTCATGCTGTCTGTATTGCTCCAGGAGCTCAGCATTGCGATTATTGGCTTTCCACCCCACATCAAAAAGATCCCCCAGGAGTGGTATAGAACCTATTACAATATCAATCAGAATGTTGAATCCCATCCGCCAAAGAATTACCGGGGGTAAATCAGCACGTGCGCCCAGCAGGATAAAATAACTGGAAATGATACCCGCCAGCCAGTCCCCGGCACCCGGTATCAGGCTGATGATGGGATCTAAACCAAAGTGTATGTTTGTACCCGGGATGGTGAAGCGGCTATCCATCCACTCAGCCAGCTTTTTAGAATGAGAGGATGGTTGTTCTTTTATTTCCTGTGCCATCAATGAAAGGTATTAGTTATCATGGTAACAGATGTATGGCACGCTGTGAAAATGCCAAACCATACGAGACAAATCTCGCGCCGCATATTCTGAACAGGTGATGTTATTTATACAATAACGAATAACAACTAACTATCCATCGAAATTATGCGAATTCCTTCCGCTTTTCTGCCCTCTTTCGCTCATTGGGATCGAGATAAAGTTTGCGCAACCGAAGGCTTTTGGGCGTCACTTCGAGCAGTTCGTCATTGTCAATAAATTCTATGCACTGTTCTAAGCTCATCTTTTTCGCCGGATCAATTTTAACGGCGTCTGCACTTTGAGTAGCCCGGTGGTTCGTGAGATTCTTTTTCTTGACCACATTAACAACCAAATCATCCGACCGGTTATTAATTCCTACAATTTGTCCCTGATAAACAGGATCGCCCGGTTCTACCAAAAACGTTCCTCGATCTTGCAGACCTTCAAGGGCATAGCTGGTAACCTCTCCCCTTTCAAGGGCAATAAGCGTACCGCTCGTTCGTCCCGGAATTTCACCGGCAAAAGGTTCATAGCTATCAAACTGCTGGTGCATGATTCCGGTACCACGTGTTTCCGTCAGCATTTCACTACGGAAGCCGATAAGCCCTCTGGAAGGAACTTTAAAGGTAAGCCGATTATTTTCCCCTTCCTGCGTCATGGAAGTCATTATACCTCTCCGCTGCTGCAGGTTATCAATCACGCGGTTGCTATAGTCCTGATGCACATCAACAACCACCTCTTCAAAGGGTTCATGACGCTGACCGTCAATCTCTTTGAATAGTACTTCCGGACGTGATACGGCAAATTCGTATCCTTCACGACGCATGGTTTCAGTAAGAATAGCCAGCTGCAGCTCTCCTCTTCCTGAGACTTTATAAATATCGGGATTTTCCGTTTGCTTTACCTCAATAGAAACATTCGTACGGGTCTCGCGCATCAGGCGATCTTTAAGCATATTCGAGGTCACATACTCTCCCTCTCGTCCAGCAAATGGAGAATTATTGACCCTAAAGAACATAGCCATCGTAGGCTGATCAATGTCATAGTAGTCGATAGCCGTCATATCAGAGGCATCGGTAAGCGTATCCCCGATATCAACCTGCTCATAACCGGCCAAGGCAAAAATATCGCCTGCTTCCGCCTTATCGATCGGTTCCCGTTTCAAGCCGTTAAATGTAAACAGCTTCGTTGCCTTTCCCTTTTCCTTCAAATTGCCTTTCCGGTCCAGAAGTGCAATCTGCTGATTTTGCTCAATGGTACCCTGTTCTACACGTCCAATGGCAATACGCCCCACATAATCATTCCAGTCGATACTGCTGACCAACATCTTGAAATGGGTATCCGTATTTTGTTCGGGAGGCGGAATCTGCTCTACGATCGTTTCAAACAGAGGCTCTAAATCTTCATTGTCATCCTCAAGCTCATATTTCGCAATACCATTAATGCCTTCAGCATAAATGATAGGGAAATCAAGCTGTTCATTCGTAGCATCAAGCATGACAAAGAGATCAAAAATCTCATTGAGCACCTCATCGGGACGGGCATCTTTACGGTCAATTTTATTGATCACTACAATGGGTTCATAACCAAGGTCCAGTGATTTACGCAACACAAATTTCGTCTGCGGAAGTGGTCCTTCTGCGGCATCCACTAATATGATGACCCCGTTAACCATTTTCAGGATACGTTCCACTTCTCCGCCAAAATCAGCGTGTCCGGGTGTATCGATAATATTTATTTTGGTTTCCCCCCACTTCACAGCCGTATTTTTTGAGCTGATAGTAATACCTTTTTCCTTCTCAAGATCACCGGAGTCCATTACCCTCTCGGCAACCTCTTCATTTTCACGAAAAGTACCGCTTTGTTTTAGCATTTCATCCACCAGGGTAGTTTTACCGTGATCGACGTGGGCAATGATGGCAATATTTCTGATATCTTTGTACATATATAACATTGAATTAATTTGGATTAGGCAAGAAGCCAATCCAACGAAATTTAGCCTGCAAAGATACGGCTTTATTTGCGTAATTCATTATTATAAAATTTAATTCTTTTTTAGAGTATGGTTTTATTACTTGGATTGCTCATCAGCATACATTTTGGTATATACACAGTTATTTGAAACTGAATCAAAAGTTTCTTTTCAGGTAATAAAGAACTTTATTCTGAAAACCACAGACTTTTTGAGAATCAAAATTAATTTTTCTTACTCATGGATTTAAAAATTAACGATCAACGCTTTATTGTGTGCGGTGCCAGCAGCGGCTTCGGCCGATCAATAGCTGAACAACTGCTGGACGAAGGGGCTCAAGTTATTGCAGTAGCCCGCCGGGAGCAGAAACTCATTGAACTGCAAGAAACCTATCCTAACCAGGTATCAATAGTTGCTGGAGATTTAACCGACGATGATACCCATAATCAAATTGAGGCGGCCATTGGGAATAGTCAGCTTCATGGCGTTGTTGTTAATGCCGGCGGACCTCCGGCCCTTACTCCTCTTGAAACGGCCCTTTATGACTGGGATCAGGCCTACGAAAACGTTATGCGTTGGAAAATTGAGCTGATATTACGTCTCGTCTCCTATTTTACATCCAAAGAGTACGGCAGAATACTCTTTGTAGAAAGCAAGTCGGTTAAGCAGCCCATTCCTTCCCTGGTGCTCAGTAACTCGTTCCGTGCCGGAATCGTGGGATTTGCCAAATCGCTCTCTCAGGAAATAGCAGACAAAGGAGTAACTGTCAACGTATTAGCCCCGGGAGCCCATGATACGCCAGCCATTGAGCGGGTTATCAAGAAAAAAGTTCAGAACTCCGATAAATCCAAAGAGGAAGTTCGGGAGGAAATGGAGGCTTCTGTACCGGTAGGACGCTTTGGAAAAGCTGAAGAAATTGCATCACTTGCTGGCTGGTTGCTCTCCCCACATTCCTCCTATGTAACGGGACAGACCATCAGTCATGATGGAGGAGCAATTCAAGGACTATTTGGATGATACCGGATGCTTATTTTATATCAAACAAAAATAAATCCATAATTCTTCATTTTAATTTTTTAATTGAAAAAATGTGGAATCAAACAAAAATAACGCTTTCTAAAAAAGCACGGGGCTACCACATCATCACGGATGAAATCCTTCACCAAATTCCCGAGATCAAAAAGATTAAAACCGGCATTGCTCATATCTTTATTCAGCATACCAGTGCCAGCTTAACCATTAATGAAAATGCTGATCCTTCGGTTCGGAGAGATTTTGCGACTCATTTTAAAAGAATGGTTCCGGAGGATACCTCTATGTATGAGCATACGCTCGAAGGGCCGGATGATATGACTTCACACATCAAAAGCTCGATGCTGGGTTCATCGGTTAGTATTCCTATTACAGATGGGAGCCTAAATCTTGGGACGTGGCAGGGTATTTATCTTTGTGAGCATAGAAATAATGGAGGGCGAAGAAAGCTGGTAGTAACACTCCATGGGGAAGGGGAAAAAGATACAGCCTGAGCATTATACCCGGCTTAAGTCCCAAAATAAAAAAAGCCTCGCCGAGCAAGCTTTTGTAAGCCTGCTCAACGAAGCTTTAGCGTAGTTGAGCGGAGAGGGAGGGATTCGAACCCTCGATACCCCGTATAGGGGTATACTCCCTTAGCAGGGGAGCGCTTTCGACCACTCAGCCACCTCTCCAAAGGAAGTCGCAAATATAAGTTCTTTTATATTTCTTATCAACGAGTTTGCTCAAAAAAATAAGTTATTACAGCAATCATTGATTAAAACAGGTTCTCCTTCAATATTGGAATGAATCATTAACATCTAATCTTCATCCAGAATATAAATTTGAGCCAGGTTTCGTCCTTCCTGGGCGTAATCCAAGCCGTAGCCCAATACAAATAGGGTGGGAATTTCAAACCCTACATAATCCAGCTGTACGTCGTGATGTGTAGCCTCGGTTTTATGTAAAAGCGTAACGGTTGCAATGGAAGCCGGGTTTTTCTTCTTCAGCTTATCAACGAGGTACTTCATCGATAAGCCGGTATCAACGATATCTTCCACCAATATTACGTGTCGCCCGTCAATATTAGCATCAATATCTTTCAGATCAGTTACCTGTCCCGATGACACCTTTTCATCTCCGTAACTGCTGAGTTTCAAGAAGTCTACTTCACAGGGAATCTGAACATACCGCATCAAATCTGAGAGAAAAATATAGGCTCCGTTGAGCACCCCTATAAAAATAGGATGTCTATCTTTGTATTCCTGTGCAATTTTCTCACCCAACTCACAAACACGCTCTTCAATCTTTTCCTTTGTCAGATATATACGAAATGTTTCTCCATTACATTGAATGGTTTGAGGCTTGTATTGCGACATTAAATCTATTGACTGTATTTAATTTCCAGGCACTTTTCCGTATTGGCTTCGCATTTGACCTCTTCGGAAATAGTACCAATTTTGATGCGATTTTTTATTGGCGGAAAGATAACAGCACAGATTGTTTCTTCAAAAGATTCTATTACAAAGGCATCCTGTTTACGAGCTGCACTTATTTTTCGATTTGTCAGGTGATCGGCCACAGATTGGTGACCTTGCATTCCAAGGGGTTTAAACTGATCTCCGTGCCGCCAGTGGCGAAGGGTCACAGGCCAGGAAATCTTATCTACATCCATAAAAAGCGTTTTATCTTTGAATAGCTCTTCAGAAAAGGTGCACTCACTGATTGTCAGGAGAAACTTGTTATACCGATAATTACTTGCTATACGGTCTCTGGATATCGTTTCAATAACTTCTTTCCCTTCTGGACCGCCACTAATAATGCGATAATACTCCCGGTCCCACAACAACGAAAAATCAGCAGTTAACTGTATTGCCTTCCCCGTTTGAAGCGTTTCTAAATTTTCTATCTGACTTAAACTATTGTGCGTTACTTCAATTCCCTCCTCTTCTTTTTTGAGCAAGTGTAACAGTAAGGATTTTTGAAGATCTTCCTCGAGACTGTGAAACTGTTTTCTAATAATTCCATTTTCGTCTGTTACTTTATCTGCTATCCACTGTAAGGCATGTTCAAAGCATCCGGCTTGTTTACGAATACGAAGTACATTTTCTTTCCAGCCCGGAAAGAAATTTGAAAGCTCTGCCAACCATTCATTCCGAAGTAAATTACGGGCAAAATCTGAGGTTAGGTTTGATTCGTCTGTTCGATAGGGAATGGCATTTTTTTCAACATAGGCTTTTATCTCTTCACGACTGACCGTTAGCAGAGGACGAAAAATACGGCCATCCCAGACCTCCATTCCAGACCAGCTTGCCAGTCCGCTGCCACGAAATATTTTTTGCAAAATAGTTTCGATTTGATCATCACGATGATGAGCTACTACTATTCCATCCGCATTTTTACGCTCTAATACTTCTTCAAAATGCTGATATCGTTTTTCCCGGGCCCATTGCTGAAAGTTATATCCCTCACTCTCCTTTGGATCTACTTCAAAGGTTGTATAATCGATTCCCCATTTTGGGGCCGTATCGGCAACCAGTTGCGCATCCTTTTCAGAAGCCTGGCCTCGTTTTTTGTAGTTAATATGAACCGCAAAAGTTGAAATCCCAAGTTTTTTAAAAATATGCAGAAGACACATGGAATCCATGCCGCCGCTTACACCAAGCACAAAGTATGGTGACTTTTCCTCTCCAAACGTAGCTGTAATCTGCTGCTCTACCGTCTGTTCAATCGGTGATAATTCGGATTTGCTCATATGCATATGATTGAAGTCCACCCTCCTTATTCAAAACCAACAGCCGACCCGCCTCATTAATACCGATAAGCTTATAATGGTCAGATAATAGCTTCCCATCCACTTGCAAAGTAACCCAACGGCCGTATCCTTGTATATTTCGATTAATTTTTCTCAACAGTTTTGTCTGCTTTTGTTGCCACAGTCGATATTTGTATTCTATCCGGCTTAACAAATCAGCTAATAGAATTTCACGGGATACGGGCTCCCCTTTTTCCAAACAGATCGAAGTTGCTGTGGAGACTAAATCTTTCCGAAAATCCTGTTGGTTTACATTAAAACCTATTCCAATAATCAGTCGGGCAAGGCTATTGCCCAAATAAACGGTTTCCGTTAATAGCCCGGCGACTTTCTTTTCATTCAACAGAACATCATTCGGCCATTTAATACAGGCGCAATTCTGATTCATCATGCTGTTAAGCAGCTCGACCAGAACTAAGGCACAGGAAAGTGTCAGGGCATGAAATCCCTCGCGATTTTGAGGTCTGAGAATAATTGAAAAAGTTAAATTTTGTCCCTTCTCACCCTGCCATGATCTGTCATACTGGCCACGTCCGGCGGTTTGATCATCTGTTATAACAAGCGTTCCATGGTTCACTTCATTATTTTTAACCTTTTTACTATAAGTATTGGTAGAAGGCAATGTTTCAAAATATCTAATATCCTGACCTAGCCACTGGGTAGACAAATGTTGTCTGAATGTTGATACCTCAAAAAAGTTACTCAAAACCGATCATTAAATATTTTGATTAAGCCTCTGCAAGCTTGCTTTTCAACAGATCAATCTTTGTGACAGGGGTCGGATCAATATTATTCAGCATAGCCAGGTAAAAGCTGGTCCAGTCGGCCAGCTGGATAAGAGAAAACATACGTGCAAGCCTGCTTTCTCCCCGGGTTCTCAACAGATGCATAGAAGCTGTTTGGTCTTCAATCAGTTCCTTAACAATATCCATACGCTTCTTTACCCGTTCATTATCGGCCTCATCAACCAGCATCAAAACCGAGAGTCGGCCTGTCAAATGCACAATGCGCTCCCAGCCAACAATTTCGTTATGGCTCATGCCGGGCAATGTATTACCATAAGCTAGTGTTTTGGCATTTTCTCCAAACTGTTGTCTCCACCGCAGGTTTACCGGTTGCATGGTAATGGCATCCGAATAAATAATAGGAAGCGTATCATTAATATCAGTAGCTAAGCTCAGGGCTTCATTATCACTCGGTTTGGAATAAAGTTCGCACTGTTCAGTTAACAGGCGGTGTGTTTCATTTAGAGCATCCGTTCCCTCATCCAACAAATCCAGATGTCGAAAAATCCAAAACAACGGCACAAAGCTGTAGCCCAATGCAGCACGGGGCGGCATGCCACCGGGAATTTTTACGTAGTCAAAATCTTCCTTGGCCGCTCGCAGCATCAGCTCACCACCGGAAGTGATGCCAATAATCTGCGCTCCCTCTTCTCTTGCCTGTGTTAAGGCACTCAATGTTTCTTCTGTGTTCCCGGAAAAGCTGCAACCAATGAATAAGGTTTGTTCATCCACCCATTTAGGAATTTCGTAGTGCTGTACAACAGTAACCGGGTAAGGGCAGCTGTAATAGCTATATGCCTGGATCAGCTTCGCGCCCGTTACAGACCCTCCCATTCCTACCAGACAAATGGTACGAATACGTTCTTTATCAATCGTAAGTTCGATATCATCAGTCAATTTTACTGCCTCTGCCCACTGCTCGGGAAAATCCTTTAACAAATCCCACATATTCTGGGTATCCACTGATTGAATAGAAGATAAATCCATAATGCTATAAAGGTAGTGCGTTTATTTTTAAAAGTCGGAAAACAGGGAATCTACTTCAGCAGTTGTCGTGCATTCTAATACCTCAGAAACCAGTTGATCCATTTCTTCCAAAGTATGGCTGCATAATGCTTGCTTTACTTTAGGCAGCAGGGCTGGTGTCATACTTAATTCATTAATCCCCATTCCCAAAAGACAGCAGGCGGCAACGGGATCAGAGGCCAGCTCTCCACAAACACTGACGGGAGTCCCCGTTCTCTGTCCCGCTTCTGCCACCATTCGGATTAATCTCCATACTGCAGGATGACGCTGATCATATAAATTAGAAATGCGTTCGTTACCCCGATCAACAGCTAAGAGATATTGGGTTAAATCGTTCGTTCCTATACTTAAAAAGTCAGTCTTTCTTGCAAAATCCTCTGCCTGAACGGCTACATTCGGCACCTCTACCATTAACCCGACCTCTACATCTTCGTCTACCTCACAGTTCTCCTCTTTCAATTGTTCCTGCAGCTTTTGGACGGTCTTATTAATGGTCTCGACTTCATCAAGGGTACTAACCATCGGAACCAAAATACGGGTACGCCCCGGATAGGTTCCGGCGGACTTCAGTATAGCTTTCAGTTGTTGTTCCAACAGAGGTCGTTGATCCAGCAACATTCGAATGCCCCTCCATCCCAAAAAAGGATTTTGTTCTTCTTGCCCTAAATCAAAAAACTTATCTCCACCTGCATCAAACAGGCGAACGGTAACAGGATGCGGCTGGGTTGACTCCAGTACCGTGCGGTAAAAATCACATTGTTTTTCTTCGTCCCCAAAAGAAGACTGATGCAGGTACATTGACTCCGTTCTCAATAGTCCAATACCTTCAGCCTGGTAAGCATCTACAAAATTCAATTCCTCCTGAAACTCTACATTTGCCCGAAGAACAAAAGGATGTCCATCTGCCGTTTCACTCTTCTTCTCGCACAAGGCCTGCTCACGGGAATGTTCCTCGGCCACCCTGCTAATCCGCTCATCATATTTTTTCCGTGTTACCGTTGAAGGATTCACTACGATCGACCCTTCAACGCCATCCAAAATCAAAAGTTCTTCAGCACCAATAGTTTCTGAAGCATTTTTAACTCCTACAATAGCTGGAATCTGCATAGCACGAGCCAATATAGCTGCATGTGAGGTCGTCCCCCCTTTGTCCATTATAATACCAGCAATATTATTTTCAGAGAATTCGATAACCTCACGAGGACTTAAGTTATGAGCTACTAATATTGTTCCCGGCTCGAATCTCGGTTTTCCATCTTCATTATTAACAATTTGTATCAGTCGATCCCGAACATCCGAAATATCCACAGAGCGCTCTTTCAGCATCCCCTCTTGTTTCTTCATTACATTCAGATAGTCCTCAAATACCTTATCAATAGCGGCATCCGCAGCCTTGTTATTATCTTTTATTTCATTTTTTATACGACTGCGCAAGTCGGGATCGCCAAGCATCTGAATCTGAGTTTGAAGCAGGTCTGAGGCATCTTCATGATCTTGATCTGCGCGCAATGAGTCGAGTTCTTCCCGGGCTACATCCAGTGCTTTCTCAAAACGTTCCAACTGGTGATCTACCTGGTCATCTGCAATACTCTGGCCATATATACGTGGACGCCGCTGCCTGTACAGGCTTGCCTTGCCCACAGCTATCCCCGGGGCAGCTGCAGCTCCCCTCAACAATACTTCCTCCGCTTGTAAATTATCATTCATCTTCTTCATAAACCTCACCAAATCCGTCTTCAATCAGTTCAATAATCGATTCCGCTGCCTCCTTTTCGTCCGGACCATCAATCTCAAGTTCCAATTCGGCTCCTTGTTCGGCGGCCAGAGTCATAACACCTAAAATACTCTTCCCATTTACCTTATAGCCATACATATGGATAAAAAAATCAGATTCAAATTTGCTGGCTAATTTAACAAGTGCCGCCGCCGGACGTGCATGAAGTCCGGCATTATTCACAATAGTAACTTTTTCTTTGATCATATGAAGTTTTGTTTATCGTTTAAAATGCCAATAATTACATTAACTATCCATGCACTTTAACATACTT
>CAYXVW010000066.1:0-1570 GCA_964468695.1 uncultured Balneolaceae bacterium
TGATCTTTTAAATGAAGGGACAACTCCCCTTTATACCTCATTTTCTGCCGTTAACCTGGAGCTTAATTACCCTAACCCATTAAGTAAAGCGATTAAGGCTATTCCCATTGCCGGTGAATTTGTAGATCTTCATTCGTACCTGTTCTTTGACACGGGTACCTCATTGGGACTTAGGGAAGGGACAGAAAATACGCTATTTTCAGATGCGGGACCGGGATTTATGTTTTCCATAAATATTCCCGACTACCTTGGGAAAAATCGCGGACTTATGCTTCGCTATGATCTGCCACTGTGGCTGTCTCATCCGGGGGGTGAAGCTTCTTTTAAATTTCGCAATGTTATCGGACTTGGAGCCGTTATAAATCTTTAAGTACAAATAGTGCAACGTTTAATACATATAACTCTTGCAGCAATTCTTTTGCTGATTTCCATTTCTTGTACAACCAGCCGGTGGGTTGTAAAGGATCGCGAGGCTGTAGATTCCTCGGATTCAAAGGTGCTTAACGAAGAGACCTTCTTAAGCTTGTCCGATTCCCTTTCACCTGAAAATCCCGTTCTTAAATTGGAAGTACTTTCAAATACTACTTTCCAATATACTGAGAAAATCCTGGTTGAGCGTACGATACAGGAATACCGTTTACGTCCGGGTTTTGTGATTTTGGGACTTGCCGGGGGTGCCGCTGCCTTTTATGCCGGTAATTCGAGCCAACTCGGAGGTAACAGGATGCAGTCTATCACCTTAAATACCATTGGTGCCTTATTATCCGTTTCTGGTTTTTTCAATCTTAAGCCCGATGGCGACCCACGTCCTGTAGGAGAGGAACGGTATCTTAATGATACCGGCACTTTTATGGAAACCGATACCGTTCGTGTTGACAAAAACATCTCTTCACCTGCCATTGTTTCTGTAACTTATAACGGCCGCACGGTCTTTGAAGAGAACATAACACAAATTAGCGGCGGACAAATTAATATTCCGCTTGCCAACCGATTTGAAGACCTTAAGCTTACGGATCCGCATCCGGGACAATTTGAAGTAGAAGTAGAATTTCAAGATTCAACCTATCATTATACCAATCCGGTATCTTCCATTCTGGAGCCCTACGCCCGGGTGAATACAGAGTTTACGGAGTTACGCAGGGAGCCCACCATAAATCAGGAAAACGTTCTGGCTCAACTAGCCGAAGGAAGTCAGGTTTATGTAGAGGGGATACATAACAACGATTGGTATAAGGTGCGATACGGAATTTTTGAGAGCTATATTCGCCGGGATGATGCTGAAATACAATGGAGAACGGCTAACTTCTCTGAAGATACTGAGATTGTTACTATTCCCTCCGTTCCGTTTGGCAATATTGATGTGGAAAGCAATATCCCAGATCTGAGAAATGAAGTGGAAAATGCACAAGCCCTGATCGTTACAAATGAAAGCTATGTGGCATCACTCCCTCAGCGTCGCTATACGCACCGAGATGGCCGGCTAATGGAAGCGTACCTGAAAGAGGCCCTTGGATATCAGAGTGATCACATTCATTTTTTGAGGGACATAAATGATCCTCAGCAAGTTTTT
>CAYXVW010000066.1:1670-3473 GCA_964468695.1 uncultured Balneolaceae bacterium
TCAGAGTGATCACATTCATTTTTTGAGGGACATAAATGATCCTCAGCAAGTTTTTAGTATAATTGAGAAGATAGATTCATCAGCCGATGAGGATACAGAATTGTTTGTCTATATAGCTGGTTATGGAGCTATTAAGGCGGACCAAGAGGGTAGTGAGTTATTCCTGAAAAATATTGAACAGGAAACGAATGCAGCAGTGGATTTGCCACTGAAGGCTCTTTTAACCCGGCTCGGTAATATTCCAGCACAGCAGAAATGGGTATTAGCTGATATCGATTTTAGCATAAATATGCCGGATAGCCTCTCAAATTATCAGATAGAGCAATTCATGGCATCACATGCTTCTGCTTTTACAGAAGATCCTAATACTGCTCTCCTTTTGGGAAGTGAACCGGGACGTCCTTCTCGACTGTATCGTTCTTCCACAGAGGACAAGAACCACCATATATTTCCTTATCTTTTTGCCCGGGCATTACAGCAACACAGGACCGATATTATTCAAATATACAGTCTGTTAAACCAGAATATTTCTTACACTTCCCGTCGCCTTCACGATCGCTCACAATCTCCTATGCTCTACGGTGATCGTACATTATCTTTTTTCATTCCGGAGAGATAATATGTTTTATTTATATCTCTTGCTAAGTTCTGTCTGTTCACTGCTTATAGCGCACCTGCTGAAGCTTACTGAGGTCAAGAAGCTGCGCACACTAAATACCCTTATGGTCAACTATCTGGTTGCCTTTATTGTGGCTTTTGGGGTGGGATTTACAGAACATCAATCGGCAGAATGGGTAGTCAGACCATCAGTCCCTGTTTTATTGTTCTGCCTGGTAATTGGTGCTTTTTTTATTGGCAACTTTATTGCTTACAGTAAGTCCGTTCATGCCAATGGCATGGGTATTTCTGTAGCAGCTATGCGTCTGTCCCTGTTAGTTCCGGTACTGCTATCCGTCATTATTTATAGCGAAGTGATGAGCGGACCTAAAATATTGGGTATAGTACTGGTATTTGGGGCGCTTTTGCTTCTTATTCCACGCGGTAGAAATATCAGGATTGGCAATGTAGATGCTTCATGGCTGTTGCTGATTATCTTTTTCCTCACAGGTTTCGCAGATGCTTCACTGAAGGTGTATAATGAAGAATTCAGTCTCGCTTTTAGTGAATCTATATTTATGGGCTGGATTTTTTTAAGTGCTTTTATCATTGGACTGGTCCTTGCGATATTCCGGGAAGGATCTTTAGCCACCCGGGAAGAGGTGAAAATGGGTATGCTCATCGGCATTCCGAATCTCTATTCAGCTATATTTTTAATATATGCTCTTGAAGGAATTAGTGGAGCTGTAGCATTTCCCATTGTTAATACTCTTAATGTATTGGGAGGAACCTTTCTGGGTTTATGGTTTTGGGGCGATATTGTATCCCGAAAACAGTGGGGAGGCATAGCTATCGCGATTATTGCGATTTTGCTTTTAGTATAACGATGCCGGCTTATAATTCATTTTCATTAATACCAGCCCAGCTTAAAACCCCATCGGCCTATATCGAAAATAAAAGCAAGCCCCCAGTAATAGATAAAATACATTCCACCTGTAACCAGCGCAATCCCACTGATAAGCTGAAACTTATATGGGCTAGACTGGGCAGTAGTACTTATCTTATCTTTTCCGAGCCAAATAACTAACACAAAAAGGAGAGCCATTACTGCAATTTGGCCAATTCCCTGAACGACCATTAAATGGGGCTGTTAGCGCTGGCAGCATAAAGCAGAAATTCTCTAAAAACAGGGAAAGGACGACCGAT
>CAYXVW010000066.1:3483-11353 GCA_964468695.1 uncultured Balneolaceae bacterium
GAAACTTATATGGGCTGGATTGGGCAGTAGCACTTATCTTATTTTTTCCGAGCCAAATAACTAACACAAAAAGGAGTGCCATTACGGCAATTTGGCCAATTCCCTGAACGACCATTACTCCAGCACCATAAATGGGGCTGTTAGCGCTGGCAGCATAAAGCAGGAATTCTCTAAAAACAGGGAAAGGACGACCGATAGCAAAGAAACCAACAAGAATTCCCAATAGCAACGCTTTTGAAGTTGTCCGATTCATCAACGAGCGAAGGCGATCCGGGAAGGATTTTCTAAATGAGTCGAAAAATTCCATTTCGAGCAGTCCCCATATCAGCATGATTAATCCCAGCAGACTAAAAACGACCTGTGCCTGCGTTAGGCGAACAGATCGTTCATTAAGAGCGGTGGTACCATCAGCTCCCAAGAAACCAATGAAAGCTCCGTAAAGTGCTGTAATAACCAACACTCCCAGCACAAATAATCCGAATGCTTTCCAGGCAGAGGTACGTTGTGATTGTTCATCAACCGAGCAGGCCAAACCAGGAATCATAGCGAAAACCACACAGTTGCAGGCTGTAAAAGTAGCGGCCAGGCCTGCAATAGCGGCAAAGATAAATCCAAAACCACTTCCTTTCGTTTCATAATCATTACTAAGTTCCGATGTATTGCCAATGGTATTTCCAGCAATAACATCCTGGCCAAATCCATCCACCAGGTGATAATTCCAGAAACCGGCAATAATAATGGCTGCTACAATAGCAGATAACGTATAGAATAACCGCTTACGATAAGGATAGGCAGTTTTAAAATCTGTAGTTGTATTCGGCTCTTTTGAATCAGGCATGAACTATCTATCGTATTTTATATGAAAACCCTTTTTATCAATCCTAATAATAAAAAGAGGAGGGTGCAAGTATTAAAAATGCTATATGTTACCTTTTAAACTTCTGTTAAGTTAACTTATTTTTTGATAAGCATGCCCTATCTATAGGATAGCTCTTATCAATTGGAACTTTAAAGTGGTTCTATTCATATTTAGTAGTGTTAAGGGCATCCCTGAAATGAGTGAGCAATAAGTAGTTAATTTAGTTTAGATTAGCGGTAATGTTCCTTATATTTCGGCTCTGTTAAAGGTGCGTATTTAGCATTAATTGCTAATTAATACAGAAGGACAAGATTTTGTGTTAGAATTGGCCCTTCTGATGTTTAAATAAGCAAATTTACAACATTTTAAAACACCGGACTGATTATTTATGAGTGAAACTGAAGCTCTTGAATCAATGGTTGGTGGTGAGTACAAGTACGGTTTCACCACTGATGTAGAATACGAAGATTTTCCCACGGGCATTAACGAAGATATTATTCGGGAGATTTCCCGTCGTAAGAATGAGCCCGAGTGGGTTCTGGAATTCCGTCTGGAAGCTTTTGAAAAATGGAAGCAGATGGAAGAGCCGGACTGGCCCAATGTGGAATATACCAGTCCCGATTTCGAGAATATCCAATATTATTCTTCTACTAAAAAGAAGGATGGCAAGAAAAAGCCTGATAGTCTTGAGGATGTTGATCCCCAGATTCTGGAAACCTATGAAAAACTAGGTATCCCGCTGGATGAGCAGAAGCAGCTGCAGGGCATTGCTGTTGATGCTGTTTTTGACAGTGAATCCATCTTTACCACTTTTAAGGAGAAGCTAGCAGAAGCAGGCGTTATATTCTGTTCTATATCGGAAGCAATACAGGACCATCCGGAGCTTGTGAAAGAATATATGGGAACGGTAGTGCCGAAAGGGGATAACTTCTATGCGGCACTGAACTCCGCTGTATTCTCTGACGGATCTTTTGTGTATGTACCGGAAGATACGGTTTGTCCGATGGAGCTCTCTACGTACTTCCGAATAAATAATATGCAGTCCGGGCAATTTGAGCGTACTCTCATAATTTGTGAGGACAATAGTCATGTTAGTTATCTCGAAGGTTGTACGGCCCCTCAGTACCAGCAAAATCAGCTGCACGCTGCGGTTGTAGAGCTGGTTGCCCTTGAAGATGCTGAAATTAAGTATTCTACAATTCAGAACTGGTATTCCGGTGATGAAGACGGTCAGGGCGGTATTTTCAACTTTGTTACAAAGAGAGGGCACTGCCGCGGTGATAATTCCAAGATTTCATGGACCCAAGTTGAAACGGGTTCTGCCATTACCTGGAAATATCCAAGCGTGATTTTGCAGGGGGATAATTCCATAGGTGAATTTTATTCCGTTGCTGTAACGAATCAGAGGCAGCAGGCGGATACCGGAACCAAGATGATTCACATAGGCAAGAATACCAAGAGCACCATTATATCCAAAGGTATTTCAGCGGGTAATTCCGATAATAGTTACCGTGGACTTGTGAAAATTAGTCCGCGTGCTGATGGAGCACAGAATTATTCGGTTTGTGACTCCATGCTGATCGGACAAACATGTGGGGCGCATACATTCCCATATATTGAGTCCGCTAATCCTACAGCTAAGGTTGAGCATGAGGCATCTACCAGCAGGGTAGGGGAAGATCAGATTTTTTATCTGCAGCAGCGCGGTATGGATGAGGACGATGCTATCTCCCTCATCGTGAATGGGTTTGCCAAAGAAGTACTTCAGGAGCTGCCCATGGAATTTGCTGTTGAGGCCGATAAGTTGCTTGGCATTAAGCTTGAAGGCAGCGTCGGTTAATCCAAACATCATTTTAACAATTAAAATAAATATTAGAGGAATAAGTTAGCGTGTTAGAAATCAAAGACTTACATGTTTGTGTAGAAGAAGATCCATCTGAAAAGATTCTAAAAGGAGTTAATCTAAAAGTAAAAGAAGGTGAAATTCATGCCATCATGGGACCCAATGGAAGCGGTAAGAGTACGCTTTCCAAGGTCGTAGCAGGACATGAGGCCTATGAGGTTACTCAGGGCGATATCCTGTTTGATGGCGAAAGTATTCTGGAGCTGGAGGCCGATGAACGTGCCCATCTGGGTATTTTCCTGGCGTTCCAGTATCCTGTTGAAGTTCCGGGCGTAACGAATAAAAATCTACTCCGTCAGGCTTACAATACAGTAGCCAAGGAGCGCGGACGTGATGAGCTTGATCCGCTTGAGTTTGAAGATTATGCTCTTGATAAGCTTAAGCTTATTGATATGAAGGAAGAGTTTTTGGATCGAAGCGTAAACGCCGGATTCAGCGGTGGAGAAAAAAAGCGTAATGAAATTTTCCAGATGGCTGTTTTAAATCCACGGCTTTCATTCCTGGACGAGACCGATTCCGGCCTCGATATTGATGCGCTTAAAATTGTAGCAAACGGTATTAATGAAATTTCTGCTGAAGACAATGCCGTTGTGTTGGTTACTCACTATCAGCGTATACTGGATTATGTAACACCGGATTACGTTCATGTAATGATTGACGGTAAAATTGCTAAGTCGGGCGACAAGGATCTTGCTATTAAGCTTGAAGATCAAGGCTACGACTGGTTAACGAATGCTGCATCTGTAAATGGAGAACAGTAAAAACAAATGGCTAAAGTGAAGCAACAACAAAAAGAACGTACTTTTTTAAAAGATTTACTGGACTATCAGGGAGCTCTAAACGGCAAATCCAAGTATTTGGATGAAGTACGCCTGAAAGGAGCTGAGACAGTCCGCAATACGCCTTTC
Organism: uncultured Balneolaceae bacterium; assembly: GCA_964468695.1. GTDB lineage: Bacteria > Bacteroidota > Rhodothermia > Balneolales > Balneolaceae > Fodinibius. The sequence continues at coordinate 7,154 of CAYXVW010000066.1, forward strand.
CCAACTAAGAAGTTGGAAGACTGGAAATTCATCAGTCTTCGGGATCTTTATAAGGATACCTATAAGTTGGCCTCTGAATTGGAGGTAAATGTCCCTGATATCAGCAAGCATTATTTACCGGAAAGTCAGGAATCCCGGCTGGTATTTATAAATGGAAGCTTTTCTGAGGAACATTCCTCTACAGAAGCACTTCCCGATGAGGTTGTAATCGGGAATATTGCGAGCCTGGTAGGAGAGGACAATGAACTACTGGAAAAGCATCTTAACAAGTATCTGGATGCCAATTTTGACGGTGAAATATTTAGCGCTTTCAATAGCGCCTTCCTTAAAGACGGAGCTTTTGTTTATGTTCCGGAAGGCAAAAAGGTAGAGGCTCCTATACATTTCCTGTATATCCAGACGGATGCTGATGAACACTACTTTACAACTTCTCGCAGTGTGGTTGTCGCTGATAAAGAATCGGAAGTAACAATAGTAGAAGATCACATCGGATTGGGCGACAACAAGTATTTCAATCTGCCGGTGGTGGAAGTGAATGCTGAAGAGGAATCATACGTCAAGCATACCAAGATTCAGCGTGACAGCAAGGAAGCAATTCATATTGCAAGAACGGCAGCCTTTGTTGCTAAGCATGCTAACTACGAGTCTTATACGATTACACGCGGAGCTAAGCTTTCACGAAACGAGCCGCGTATTTCGCAACGGGATGAAGAAGTTGAATTTACGGTAGACGGATTGGTTCTTATTGACGGTGATCAGGTTTCTGATACGCATTCTGTTATGGATCACCGCTTCTCGCACTGTGACAGTCACCAGCTGCATAAGTGTGTAATTAATGGCAAGGCACACTCCGTATTTAACGGCAAGATTTTTGTTCGTCGTGATGCTCAGAAAATCGAATCCTTCCAAGAGAATCGGAATCTGCTGCTTTCCAGAAAAGGATTGGTTAATACCAAGCCTCAGCTGGAAATATTTGCCGACGACGTTGTTTGTACCCACGGTGCCACGGTAGGGCAACTCGAAGAAGATGAGCTGTTTTACCTGAAGAGCCGCGGTCTGAATGAAGAAAAAGCCCGTGAACTATTGATTTATGCTTTTGCACTGGAGACCATCGAAAACATTACGGTTGATTCGGTACAAGAACTGTTAGTACAGGAGGTTCATAACTTTACGAATAATCAATTAGACTCTCAGTTAGTGGCTTAGATATGGCACAGCCTGCTAAAGATACGGCCAGGCGTCAGGTAGATTTTGACGCCATTAGAAAGGATTTCCCGGTTCTCGAACGGACCGTTAAGGGGAATCCTTTGGTCTATCTGGACAACGCAGCATCGAGCCAGATGCCCCGACAGGTTGCGGATCGTATTGATTACTATCACCGTCACGAGCATGCAAATGTACATCGCGGTATTCACACTTTGAGTCAGGAGGGAACGGACTTCTACGAGGAAACCCGAGAGAAAACTCGTGATTTAATTAATGCGCGTCACGGTCATGAAGTTATCTATACCTGTGGCACGACCGATTCCATAAATCTCGTGGCACAAAGTTACGGACGCACCTTTTTTGAAGAAGGACAGAAAATTGTCGTTTCTGAAATTGAGCATCATGCCAATATTGTACCCTGGCAAATGGTAGCTGAAGATACCGGTGCTTCACTGGCCGTTATTCCAGTAAATGATCGTGGAGAACTGATTTGGGAGGCCTATGTTGATTTACTCGATGAAGATGTGGCCATGGTGGCTATTGGACATGTTTCCAATGCATTGGGGACGGTTCATCCGGTGAAAGAAATCATTGAAGAGGCACATAAATATGATATTCCCGTATTAGTGGATGGGGCACAGGCTGTACCTCATTCTCCGATCGATGTACAGGATTTGAATGCTGATTTTTACGCCTTTTCTGCTCACAAAATGTGTGGTCCTACAGGCTTCGGAATTCTCTATGGAAAGGAACAGTATCTCAATGAAATGCCCCCGTATCGCGGTGGTGGAGATATGATTGATAAAGTGAGTTTCGAAGAAACCACTTTTAATAAATTACCTCATAAATTTGAGGCCGGTACTCCCCCCATTGCCGCGGGTATTGGTTTTGGAGCGGCTATAGATTATTTAACCGATATCGGAATGGAACATATAGCACGCCATGAGCAAGAGCTTTTGGCTTATGCAACCGAAAAACTGGAAGCTATAGAAGGACTTCGTATCGTAGGTACAGCCAAGAATAAAGCTTCGGTAATCTCCTTTGTGTTTGATGATATCCATGCCAGTGATATCGGTACTATCCTGGATCAACAGGGCATAGCGGTCCGTACCGGCCATCATTGTGCACAACCAACGATGCGAAGATTTAATATACCTGCTACGGCACGTGCCTCCATCTCTTTTTATAACAACAGAAATGATATTGACCGGCTCGCTGAAGGAATTAAACAGGCAAAAGAGTTTTTCTGATTAATTCTTTGGTTTTCTGGAAACTATAATTTATTTATATTCGTTCTAAACAGCAGAGCGGTAAACTGTAATTAAACCGTTATCAAATTATGCCTAAGATTAAAGAAATTGAGCGAACCCCTAATCCCGATGCCATGCGTTTTGTATTGGGAGAACCCCTGACAAACGGGGTAACCAAATCATTTGAAAATGCTTCTGATGCCGAGCATGATGAGCTGGCATCAGCGCTATTTGCCATAGAAAATGTTATCAATGTCTATTATGTGGATAAGTATGTAACCGTTACTCAGGATGGAGAGGCTGTTTGGTCGGAATTGCTTCGCAAGCTGGCTCCTCCCATCAGAGAAGCGATTCCCCAGACAGATGTCGAAGAAGACGACGAAGTACATGCAACCAAAGAGGTACAGGAGTCAGATGACCCCCGGTTACAGGAAATCAATAAATTGCTTGACGAACAGGTTCGCCCGTATCTCCTGGCAGATGGGGGAGGCTTGAAGATTTTAGGTTTAAATGGTAACCGCTTGAAGATACATTACCAGGGATCCTGTGGTACGTGTCCTACAGCTACCAGCGGTACGCTCTATGCTATAGAAAGCATGGTAAAGCGTATTGATCCTGAGATTCAAGTAGTTTCTGTTTAAATAAGATTAGTGTTTAAAATATATGTCCATTACGGTAAGTGACCGAGCAGCAGCACGCATTAAAGAAATTCGCAATGAACAGCATTTGCCGGATGACGCCAAGCTTCGGGTAGGTGTTGTTAGCGGCGGCTGTTCAGGCTTAACCTACGATCTCGATTTCGATACCCAACCGGAAGATGAAACGGAAGAGGATCAAGAGTTTGAGACCAACGGTATTAAGCTGGTCGTGGATATGCGAAGCTTTTTATACCTCTCCGGTACCGAATTGGATTATACCGAAGGGCTGAATGGCCAGGGTTTTTACTTTGAAAATCCTAATGCAACGCGTACATGTTCATGCGGAGAATCGTTTTCGGTGTAAGTTATGGCTACAGATACACAAGGCGAAATTGTCAATAAAGTAAAACAATCCGATAAGCTCGTAACGGTTGATCTCCAGAAGTACTACGATGATACCCCACGTGCAGGGCTCGATCTCAAGCAGTTCCTGTTTAAGGGACTTATTTTAAAAGAGAAGGACTTTCGGGAGCAGCTCCAGGAATACGATTGGGAGCAGTATAAAGACCAGTATGTATGCGTATATTGCTCTACCGATGCAATCCTTTCCAAATGGGCTTTCATGCTGGTAGGAAAGCACTTAACGCCATACGCTAAAGAGGTCTTTAAGGCCCAGCCGGATGACATTATTCATGAACTATATACCCGGAAACTGGAATCGGTGGATTGGAGCCAATACGCTGATAAATTTGTGATTCTCAAAGGATGCAGTGATGATGAGCGTCCTGTACCCGATAGCGTTTATCTTTATGCCACTCAAAAACTTATACCGCATGTTAAAAAGTTGATGTACGGTGAGGCATGCTCAAACGTGCCGGTTTACAGGGGATAGATATCCCTGTCCCTTCTTTTATAAAAGAGGAGCTTATCTTCAGTACTATTTTTTGTTATTCCGGATCTTATGATCTATAGCTAAATATTTTCTGCTTAGGAGAATATCAGCTACCCATCTTTTTAAATATTATATGCTATCCCTACTACCAACAAATGCTTTAGGCTATTGAACAGACCAAAAAGTTTGCTTTAATTTTGTTATATCGTTTTCT
>CAYXVW010000067.1:0-11344 GCA_964468695.1 uncultured Balneolaceae bacterium
AGAGCGATTCTCTCGTAAAGAATAGGTCGCTGGTTCGAATCCAGTCACCGGCTCATTTCATATCCATCCTTATACCTCCCCTCTCTTTGAGGTCTCGCTTTCAAAGTAAGGGACAAGCTGATTAAGTTAGTAAGTTCCTGTTCTTCATATTAATTACCTTGTGGGATATTAAATATTGTCAGCTGAATCTATACTATTTGCATGAGTTATGAGCGCAAATAAACAAATAGTTATCAAGTATATAGCCCGGGTTGGTTTTATCGCCAAGGGTGTTGTTTATTTTATGGTGGGTTTACTGGCATTACAAACTGCCATTGGGATGGACGCCGAAACAGCCGGCACTAAACAAGCGCTCGAAGAATTCATTTATCAACCTTTCGGATCTATTTTGCTTATAGGATGCATTATCGGACTTTTTGCCCATGCTGTCTGGAAGATCCTGCAGTCGATCGTTGATCCCGAAAACCGGTCCAAAAGCAATGAGGTTCTCTTATTGAGAGTTGTGGATTTCTTCACTGGCCTTCTCTATCTCTCTTTTTCCTATGCCGCCTGGCAAATATTCCAGGGTCTCAACATCCAAAGCGATAGTGAAAGTACCGAGGTATGGGTTGGACAAATATTGGAGCTTCCATTTGGAAAATGGCTGGTACTATTTGTCGCGTTCATCACTATAATTGCCGGATTTTATCAATTCTATTCGGCCTATATGGCCAATTTTGACTATCGCTTTGATATCATAAATATGAATGACAAAGAACGGACAACACTTCGAAAGTTGGGTCAGATTGGCATTTCGGCGTGGGGTATCGTCTATTGTATGCTTGGAATCCTTTTTTATCAGGCTGCCATATCGTTCAATGCAGAAGAAGCCGGAGGCCTAAATGATGCATTAAGTGCTTTAGGTGAACAACCTTTTGGAGTCTGGATTTTAGGCACCACTGCGGCCGGGCTCATGATTTATGGTATATATCTGCTTATATTATCTTATTATCACAAAATTTATGAGGCTTAGATACATCTGAAAATATCATTAAATTATTCGCCAATAGATTTTGTACGGCCTGAAAAATATATTTATAAAAAATCTATAGATCACCTAATAAAACGTGCCCCGTAAACTTTCTTATATATATATCTTCCTTGCTGTATCACTATTGATAAGTTCATGCGGAACGCTTTCGCGTACCCCCAGTGAGGATCCCCAAAAACCATCGGAAGTTGATTTTCCAGATGCAGATCGTATCGGGCAAAAAATTGAGGAAGGGGTTGCTAGCTGGTATGGCCCTAAATTTCACGGTAAGCTAACCGCTAATGGAGAGCAGTACGATATGCTCCAGTATACCGCGGCCCATCGCACCCTCCCTTTTGATACCATTGTAAAGGTTAAAAACCTGGATAATGGAAAAGAGGTTCAGGTGCGTATTAATGACCGGGGACCTTTTGCAAAAAACAGAATCATCGATTTATCAAAAAAAGCTGCCAGTGAAATTGATATGATTGGTAATGGCACCGCCAATGTTGCGCTATTTGTCATGAACGGCAGCCTTGAAAATTCCCGGACTACCGACCTTAAAGTTGCTACCTACACGGTACAGCTCGGTTCATTTCAGGAGAAAGCCAAAGCCTTTGAACAATCCCGCAAGATTACCGGATCACGGGTAGAAACAGTAGAACTGTCTTCCCAAAAAGTATATAGGGTTTTCTATGGAACTTTTGTCAAAAAAGAGGATGCAAAAGAAAAAATGCGGGAGCTTGCCCGACAGGGTTACAACGGATATGTCAAACAAATTCAAAATTAATTGCGTCGCCGGAATGTATTATTCCCATTTATAGTTTAGGAGACTTTCCATAAATCTTCGGGCTATATTAATGAGCGAACATATTATTATCATCGGAAGTGGATTCGGGGGACTTGCTACTGCTTCCCGACTACTTTCGGAAGGGTATTCGGTAGAAATATTTGAAAAGCGAGACAAACCCGGGGGACGTGCGTATGTTTATGAAAAAGATGGTTTTATCTTTGATGGAGGTCCCACTGTTATCACAGCTCCTTTTCTTTTTGATGAAATCTTTGACAAAGCAGGCAAGAAACGCGAAGACTATATCTCCTTTACTCCCTGTGATCCCTTTTATCGAATTTTTAATGCTGACGGCGATAAGTTTGACTACAACGGGAATCATGAATACGTACTGAGCGAAATAGAGCGTTGGAATCCCAACGATAAACAGGGATATACTGATTTTATCAAATCAACAAAAGCTATCTTTCAAAAAGGTTTTGTTGAGCTGGCTGACCAGCCGTTCCTGAGTTTATGGGATATGATTAAAGTTATTCCCGATCTTATACGCTTACAATCCCATAGGTCGGTGTATAACTATATCTCAAAATTCATTGAGAATGACTTTCTGCGACGTGTATTTTCATTCCATCCGCTATTGGTCGGGGGCAATCCCTTTGATACTACGTCTATCTACGCGATGATACATTACCTCGAGCGTGAATGGGGAGTACACTACACTATGGGAGGCACCGGAGCAATTATTGAAGCCTTTACTCAGCTGATCGAAGAACAGGGAGGCAAGATTCATCTGGAGGCGGAAGTTGATGAAATTCTTATCCAAAACGGTAAAGCCTCAGGAATCCGGCTAAAAAATGGAGAGCGCTATCGGGCCGATAAAATCGTTTCCAATGCAGATGTGGCATTCACCTATCGGCATATGATTCCGGAGAAAGAAAGACCCACCTACAGCAATCGTAAAATCGACCGAATGCGGTATAGCATGTCTCTATTTGTGATCTATTTTGGTACTAAAAAACGGTATTCGGATTCCAAACTGGAGCATCACAATATTATTTTAGGAGAGCGATATGAAGAGCTCCTTCAGGATATATTCCATAATAAAAAACTCGCAGAAGATTTCTCCCTCTATCTTCATATGCCCACCAAAACGGATCCATCATTGGCGCCAGAAGGGTGTGAAAGTTTTTACGTACTTTCTCCGGTACCGCATCTGGATGGCGATATCGACTGGAATACCCAAGCCCCAATCTACCGGGATGCAATTATGAATTTCCTGGAAGAAAACTATCTTCCCGATCTGCAGGAAAATATTGTTGTCGAACACCATATAGATCCACTGCACTTCCAAAATACCCTCAACAGTTATAAAGGATCGGCCTTTTCTATTGAACCTATTTTAACGCAATCAGCCTGGTTCAGACCACATAACAAAGCAGAAGATATAGACAATCTCTTTTTTGTAGGGGCAGGAACCCATCCCGGAGCAGGTATTCCCGGAGTACTTTCTTCGGCAAAAATTGCTGAAAAGCTCATTTGCAGCTGATCCTAAATACAAAATGCCGCCACTGGTGGTGACGGCATTCATAATAAATCGGAAATAGAATCCAGTTATTCCACTTATTCCGCGAGTTCTTTCTGCAGGGAATCCCAGTCAGCCAGAAAACGCTCAAGTCCACTATCAGTTAATGGATGATGTAACAATTGGTCAATAACGCTCAATGGCATTGTTGCTACATCCGCACCCAATCGGGCCGATTCCAAGACGTGCATCGGATGACGAATACTGGCAGCAAGTACTTCGGTTTCATAACCATAATTGTCATAAATGGTTACTACATCTTCAATCAGCTGCATGCCGTCATCGGAAATATCGTCCAGGCGCCCGATAAAAGGAGAAATATAACTGGCCCCTGCTTTTGCCGCCAGAAGAGCCTGCGTTGCAGAAAAACAAAGCGTACAATTAGTACGAATGCCTTCATCAGAAAGAGTTCGGATGGCCTTTATTCCATCTTTAATCAGCGGCACCTTCACTACAACATTTTCTGCTATAGCAGCTAAGTGGCGAGCTTCTTCCACAATTTCATCGTACTCGGTAGAAACAACTTCTGCAGAAACATCGCCTTCAATCATATTACAAATTTTTGCAATATGACCTTCAAAGTCAGCCACTCCAATCTTAGCACATAGGCTGGGATTGGTAGTCACGCCATCAAGTACTCCTAAATCATGTGCTTCCTGAATTTCATCCAGGTCAGCGGTGTCAATAAAAAATTTCATAAGTCGGTATTATATATGTTACAATTGGTCTTTGAGGATCTGTAAGTAAGATATAAAAAAAGTTTCTCTTTCTTAATTGTCTCTTGATTAATTATTTCAAGACTTATACCTCTAATATAACAACCATGACCCTGTAATTGTTAAAAGGTTTAAAAAACCCATTAATAAAGGATTAACCGTCTATTATCCTGAATCATTTTCCAGTTACTTACGTAAGGCCATTGTTGCAGACATTGACAATACCAAAAAAATTATACACGTGAAGAAGTTATCCTATTATTTTGCCGTTATTTCCCTGATTGTCCTACAAGCATGTAGTGGTAGTAATGGACCACCACCTAATTTTAACAATCCAGGACAAAATCAGCAGCAAACCAGCGTGGAAACAGTTACTGCTGAAACGAAAAGTATTTCTGACCAAATTAAATCGTTCGGAAATATCAGAGCAGAAGAAATTGTGAATATTACTCCGCAGGTTTCCAACAGGATAACCCAAATTTATGTTGATTTGGGAGATACTGTGCGGCAGGGGGATGTCATGGCCAAAATATATGACGCCCCCTTTCGCGATCAATTTGAGCAGGCGAAATCTCAATTAGAACAGAGTCGGTCTGCTTATGTCAGAGACAGCCTGCAGTTTAACCGGCAGAAAAAACTGTACGAGCAGGAGCTCATCAGTTCATCAGAATTTGATGATGCACAGGCGACCTTCCAAAATAGTAAGGCCCAGTATGAATCTTCCCGGGCTAACCTGACCCAAAGTCGTGAAGATCTGGAAAATACAGAAATCACTTCACCGGTCTATGGCGTCGTTCTTAGCAAGGAAGTCTCTGTGGGTGATGTTGCCACATCGGGCCAAACAGCGTTTGAGATTGCCAATCTTACCGGCTATCAGACGCGCATCTTTCTGCCTGTAGAAGAATGGCGTAAAGTAAAGGTAGGACAAGAAGTTAATTTCCGACTTTCAAATGAATCTGATATTAGTGGACGAGGACGCGTCAGCCGAATAAGCCCTCGCCTGGATCCAACAACCGGATTGGGAGAAGTGGTTATCAGTCTTACCGAAAAAAGTCCTTTAATTGCTCAAGGTGTTTTAGTAGAATCTACGATTGATGTTGAAACCCATGAAAATGCCATAGTAATTCCCCGATCAACATTGGTAGAAAATGTGCAGACATTTATTGAACCCGAATCAAATTCCATTCAGCTGCGGCGTTCCTACTCTGCCTTCGTAGTGGAAGGAGATTCTCTCGCGCTTCAACGTGAATTACAACTTGGTATTGAACAAGGAGATCAGATAGAAATCCTGGATGGTATTGAAGCCGGGGATGAGGTAGTTATAACGGGCCAGCAATCGCTGGGAGACAGTACCAAAGTTCGAATTGCCAATCAGCAGGATTTCGATGAACCCTCCCAAGTCCCAATTGAAAACGCAGCCTCAGATAGTATAGAGCAGTCAACAAATCCTGAATCTGACGAATAAAAGCTCATCTTAAAAGGACTCACATTTTATGAAAGCACTTGCTAAAAAAGCGGTTGAGCGTCCAGTCACCTTTTTTATGGTGAGCCTGATCGTCATTGGATTCGGTCTCTTCGGACTCTCCAATCTCAGACTTAACCTCTATCCTGATGTATCATTTCCAACTATAACTGTTTATACCACATATGAAGGAGTAGCTCCAGGCGACATGGAAACGCTTGTTACACGCCCCATAGAGGAAGCGGTAGGAAGTATCAGTGGGGTTAGAGAGGTGCGGTCCACGTCTAACCAGGGGACTTCGGTTGTTAAGCTGGATTTTGACTGGGGGACCAATTTATATAATGCAGAATCGGACGTACGTAAGGAACTCGATATGGTACGTAGAACGATTCCTGACGATGCCGAACAACCTATCGTCTTTTCATACGATCCGAACCAGGAACCTATCGTAGTCCTTACACTGACTTCCGACATACGAAGTCCCCGGGAACTCCGAACCATTGCCGAACAAGACCTTGAACAACACTTGGAACGTATTCCCGGCGTGGCATCCAGCGAAACCTCCGGGGGTTACGAGCGGCAAATCAATATCGATATCAGCAATGAACAGATGCGGGCTTATAACCTCAGCATTTCAACCATTGCAAATAAGCTGCAGCAAGAAAACATACAGGTCCCCGCCGGTGAGCTTACTGAGGGACGTACTATTTATTCTCTGCGTACGATCGGTGAGTTCAAAAATGTAGATCAAATTCGTAATACCATTATTGCCGTTCGCGAGGGCGAACCCCTTATGCTTCGAGACGTGGCCACGGTAGAAGATGGCGTTGCACAACCCATCGGCAACGTGCACGTAAATGGTGAAGAGGGTGTCATCCTGAATATTTATCGTCAAAGCGATGCCAACGTAGTAACGACCGCCAATGCCGTAGTCGATAATATTGACAACTTAAATCGTATCCTCCCCGACGATGTTTCCGTTGATGTGCTTACTAACAAAGCAAACTTTATTGAAACTTCCATCGATAACTTGCTATGGACAGGCCTGCAGGCCGTCATATTGGTAGTCCTTATTCTGCTGGCCTTCCTTCGCAGTGGGCGTTCGGCTCTCATCATTGCCATTTCCATACCCGTTTCCATCATATCTACATTCAGCATTATGGATTGGGCAGACCTGAGCCTGAATATCATTTCACTCTCGGGCCTTACGCTTGCTGTAGGAATGGTGGTGGACGATGCCGTAGTTGTTCTGGAAAATATTTTTCGCTTTAAAGAAGAGGGACACGATAGAGATGAGGCCTCAGTATGGGGGGCACAGGAGGTAGCCGTACCTGTCGTCATATCTACCCTGACTACGCTTGTAGTCTTCATTCCCATCTTGTTTGTTCCGGGAATCGCCGGATTCCTCTTCCGTGATTTGGCCCTCACTATCTCTTTTGCGCTTTCGGTATCCTCCATTGTTGCGCTTAGCCTGATCCCGATGATGAGCTCTCAATTATTAGATACCAAGGCATCAGATAAGGCCAAAGATTCCTATCTTAAACGACTGCTCGACTGGAGCCGGGGAAGTATATTTAAACGAATATTAGCTTCACCATTACTTTTGTTAGGAGCAATCATTTATCCGGTTATCTGGGGATTCAAGTATATAGGCAAGAAGCTCGGCTCGTTCTTCAGTAAAAAAGTAGGTCCATTTCTCGACAGAGGGCTTGACCGTATGGAATCCTCATACCGGCAACGGTTAACAACACTTTTAAATCACAGCGGTACCGTTGTAACCTCAGCAGTACTGCTGTTCCTGCTGACATTGCCCATATTTGGTTTCCTTGGCGGAGAATTTTTTCCTAAAGTTGATGACAATACGTTTATCCTGAACGTTCAACGGGAACCGGGCGTAAGTTTAATTGAGCTGGAACGTTCAGTTTCCCAGATCGAGCAAATAATCGACAGAGAAGTACCGGAGACCCGGCTTGTGGTATCCGATTTTGGAGATAAGGAAGGTATTGAGGGCGCCGAAAATCCCGGTGGATACAACGGAAGAGTTCGTGTGGAGTTGGTTCCGCAAAGTGAACGCTCCCGCTCCGAGAGGGTTATCGTCGCTTCCCTGCTTGAAGAACTTACCCAAGTACCCGGTACAGATATCAAAGAAGTTCAGGAAGACCCCTTAAGTCCGGAAGGAGAAAGCGGACTTATCGTACAGATATTCGGGTATGAATCTGAACAAAGAGAAGAGCTGGCGAATGTTGCAAAAAGCAGATTACAGGATATCGATGGCATTGCGAATGTATATAGTGCTGCCGAAGAAGGTCGTCCCGAGCTACAAATTACAATGGACAGGGAGCGTATTTCCCGGCTGGATATGAACACTTCCCAGGTAGCTTCGGCCCTCGGAAATGCCGTTAAGGGCAATTTAGCAACTACTTATGTAGATCAGGGAGTAGAATTTGAAGTTATGGTTCAACTCCAACAATCTGACAAGACAAGTATTGGTGATCTCAGAAACTTACAGGTAGAAACGCCCGAGGGAGAATGGGTGCCGCTTGCAAATCTGGCCCGCATAGAACGTTATAGCGGTCCAACCAATATCCTAAGAATTAATCAAGAACGAATTACGGAGGTAACCGCCGATCTGGCTGACATGGATTTGAAAGAAGCCAGCTCTCAGGTACGTCAGCAGCTGGATACGATTAACTGGCCGGACGGATATCGATATGAAATTTCAGGTACGGCCGAAGATCAGCAAGCATCATTTAATTATCTAATGATCGCTTTTATCATTGCAGGTATTCTTACCTATATGGTCATGGCCTCACAATTTGAGAGCTTAGTGGAGCCGTTTATCATTATTCTCACGATCCCACTGGCCCTGACTGGTGTTTTGCTAATACTCTGGATAACGGGCACCTCTATCAGCGTTACTTCTATGGTGGGACTGATACTCCTGTCGGGTATTGTTGTTAATAATGGTATTGTCATGATTGACTATATTAAAATCCTGCAGGCCCGTAAAATGGAGCGTGATGAAGCTATTATCGAAGGGGCCGGACGACGCCTCCGCCCGATACTCATGACGGCTTTTACGACAATCCTGTCAATGGTTCCCCTTGCTCTGGAGCTGGGTTCAGGATCCGAGACGTGGAGTCCCATGGCCCGAACGGTTATCGGCGGATTGGCCATGTCTACCTTCCTTATGCTATTTGTTGTTCCCTGCCTCTATCAACTGACTAATATCATGGTAGAGAAATTCGGATTCGATTCGATACATAAAGAAGATCCTTTGCTGCAATCGGAATTGAAATAATGACAACGCTATGAAGAAATTTACATTAGCCGGCAGCATTTTAAAACGACCGATCAGCGTAATTATGGTTACGCTGGTTATTATCGGGTTCGGTGTATTTTCACTTTCAAATCTGAAAGTGACGCTCACACCTTCTTTGAATATCCCTATACTTGCAATCTCTACCAACTACAGCAATGTAGCACCAGAAGATATGCAAACCCTTATTGTTGAACCTATTGAAGGTGCAGTTTCGGCAATTGAAGGTATCGAAACACTGGAATCCAATATAAGCAAGGGAAGTGCTTTTATTATCCTGCGACTGAAAGCAGGCGTGGATATTCGTCATACAGAACTAAAAGTACGCGAAGAATTATCGCGTATTCGCAATGAACTGCCAGAAGAAGCCGCAGAACCGGTGATATTTCAGTTCGACCCGGATAACTTCCCCGTCATGCGGTTGAGCTTGGACTCTGATCACACTGGCCTGGATGAGCTGCGCCGTCTGGGAGTAGAATTTATAGAACCTCGTATTGAGCGGTTGGAAGGAGTGGCCTCAGCAGATACTCGCGGAGGACTCGAACGCAAAGTATTTATCAATGTATCCCCCATGTCACTGGCACAGCATCGTCTTATCCCTTCTGATATCGAGTCGGCTCTGCGATCCAACAATGTTCAGGTCCCTATAGGAGATATACGAAATGGGCAAAACAGTTTCAGTCTTCGTGCCACCTCTATGTATTCTAATGTAGAACAAATAAGACAAACGATTGTAACGGTTACCGAAGAAGGAGTACCCGTTCGCATTAAGGATATAGCCGAAGTTGAAGACAGCTTCGCTGAAATTACAACGCTTGTAGAAATCAATGGAAAAAACAGCGTCTCTCTGGAAGTTCAAAAGAAATCCGATGCCAATACCCTGGATGTTGTCAATGCTGTCAAAGATCAACTATCAAATATCAATAACAATCTACCGCCTGGCGTTAGCCTGCAGGTTTTGACCGATGACGGAGAAAATATTGAAAATTCGATATCCAACCTCACACAATCGGCACTCGCCGCGCTCCTTGTTGTTATTGTCGTTCTGCTGCTTTTTATGGGTGGATGGCGAATCTCACTGGTTGTTGCAGCTACCATACCGGTATCCATAACAGCGAGTTTCGGAGCGATGTACGCCGCCGGGCTTTCACTGAATATTTTGACTATTACTGCCCTGGCCCTGGCCATTGGCCTGTTGGTGGATAATGCCATTGTCGTCTCTGAAAGTATTGCCCGTAAGCTGGAAGAGCATACAGACAAAATGCAGGCTGTTCTCGAAGGCACTAATGAAGTGGTGGGTGCGCTCCTGGGAGCAACGCTAACTACACTCGGAGTTTTTGTTCCCATTATTGGCTTATCCGGTGTTCAGGCACAACTATTTGTAGAATTTGCCATTACCATTAGTATCGCAATCGGAATATCCTTCATATCTTCAATTATATTAGTTCCCGTTCTTGCCCTGCTATTCTTAAACAGCGACCAATTCAACTCGCAAACAGATACTTCTGCAAGTATGGGTAAACTGGAACAGTGGTATGCCCGTTCTCTACGGTGGGTCATGTTCCGAAAATGGACCGCTGTTATTGCTGCCCTCGCTATTTTGGGATGCACATATCTGCTATACAACAACTTAAGATTTGAGTTCTTTCCACAGTCCGACTCTGGAAGTGTATCCGTCAATATAGAATTACCCTCGGGAACAAAACTAGTAAAAACAGCCGAAGTATTGCGAGACTTTAGTGACCAGCTCCAGCAAAAAGATGTAGTAGAAACGGTGGTTACTCAGATTGGCCAGAGAGGCTTCACCACCCGAACGAATGTGGGGCAAATGACCATTACCCTCGTCGATGAAGAAGATCGAGATATTACTACCAACAGTTTTTCCGCACAACTGCGTCAGGAATTACAGTCCCCGGGAGTGGATGTCAATATAAGCGGTGGCGGCGGTGGATTTGGAGGCTTTGGCGGGGGTATAACCCTTAGCCTCGTTGGACCAGAAATAGAAGTCCTGAAAGCAATTTCTGACAAAATAGAACGTACACTACTCACAGATCCCAACGTAATATCCGTAGATAACGGACAGTCCGATCCTACTCCCGAATTACATTACCAGGTCAATCGACAGCGAATAAGCAGAATGGGAAGCTCTCTCAATGACGTTGCGAGTTCGCTAAAAACACAGGTACAGGGAACGCGAGTAGGCTTTTTACGTCAAGAGGGAAGAGAAATCCCCATAGAAGTACAGGCCTCTAAAAATGATCTTACCAGCCGGGCTCAACTCCTGGACCTCCAGTTATTACAAATAGAAGACCAACGGTTGCCCGTGGCCGCTCTGGGTACCTTTGAAAGCGTAGAAGGCGTTGATCAAATTTCCCGTCGTAACCGCGAAAGTGTACTGGATGTAAATATTGAGGTCGATGGAAATCCCAATGAATTTCGTGAGGAGGTTATCAGTATTATACAGGA
>CAYXVW010000068.1:0-11145 GCA_964468695.1 uncultured Balneolaceae bacterium
AGCAGAAGAAAAAGGTGTATTCCTAAGACAGAAAATTCGTGATCTTACTCAAGATCTTCCATCAGTGAAGGATATTCGGGGGAAAGGACTCATGATTGGTGTGGAGCTCGCCTTTGAAGGGCGTCCGGTAGTAACGGCGATGATGGAACAGCGAGTCCTCTCCAACTGTACCAGCGGTAATGTAATCCGACTAATTCCTCCCCTGATTACCAGTGAAGAAGAACTGGATACCCTGGCACAAGTGCTTGCCCTCTCCATTAAAAAAAACAGCTCCGGATATAACAAATTGATTACTTTTCAGTTATTATACCTGAATGATCACTGAATAAAGTACTATTTATTGACAAAAAGGGACCTCACATATCGCTTGTTATTCTTACTCCTCCTTTTGGGGATGGTCCCAGTTATTACTTTGGCCCAGGAGACAGATACCACACGGCAAGAAATTGAACCTGAGCAGAAAGAACAGAAGCTGAATATGCAGTCTAAATTTGACCGTTCAATGTCGGGTGGCATTATGAGCGAGATGGGCAGTTATGAAGTTCCCAGCGAAACGGAATATTATACTCCTCCTTTTAAAGGGCAAGAATACCTTGATATGGCCGTAGAAGCCTATCGCAAAGAGCTGGAAAGAAGTATCGGTCCCGACTGGATGTGGCAGTTTATGAAAGCGGTCAGTCCCTATATTAATAACCAGTTTGAATTCGGAGTCTACCAAATATACGATTTACCTATTGTAGATCGCGACAATCCGCTTTTTCAATCCGATAGTAACAAGCAAAAGCGGGAATAAAAGGAAATTTTCGGCTAATTATTTTATTGCACCTCCCGGAATAAGTACCAAGTTATTCAGCCATATAAGATCCTGAAACAAGCCCGACTACACCAAGGTTTCGTCGGATGAATTCAGGATGGCGTGATTTTTTATTGAACTTCTTCCCATAGATCTTTCAAATACGACTTTTTTGTAAGCAGACTTTAGATCCAACTGCTAAACGCGCTCTGATAAAATTAATTTAAAGCCTCCGCCCTAACCCGAGGCCAAGAAATTAGATGTCATCCTGTACTTAACTATTACTATCCAAAACAGTTCTCAAACACCGATTTCACCTGCTCCAAATCCTGATCTGTGACTTGGAAATGGAACGTGGCTCGCAGTGTATTGGGACCAAATGGGACCAGCCGTATCCCCTCTTTTTCCAAGCGCTCTACCGCGGATATAGCTGATCCATCCAACACATCAAAAATTAAAATATTGGTCTCTACTGAATCCAACTCGATCGCAAGGCATTGGCACTCCTCAATAGTCCCGGCCAACTCCTGAGCCCGGCGGTGATCCTCCTTCAGTAATGGAAGATGTTCTTCAATAGCATAGTCAGCTGCAGCAGCCAGTATCCCGATCTGGCGCATGCCACCGCCCCACATCTTACGCATCCGGCGCGCCTGATCAATATTCTTTTGGGTGGATAAAATCATTGACCCCACAGGGGCTCCCAGTCCCTTACTAAAGCAAACCGAGATGGTATCCGCAACGCTACCGTAAAACTCCGATTTGGTTCCCGTGGCCGTCATTGCATTCCAGATACGTGCTCCGTCGAGATGCACTGCCATGTTCTGCTTATCGGCAAAAGTACGGATCCTCTGCAATTCCTCCTCCGTATAACAGCAACCCCCTCCCTTGTTGGTGGAGTTCTCTATCGATAAAACTTTCGTTCTGGGCTCCCAATCATGAGTCCCACGCAGCCTGTCGTGCAAGCCATCTACTGAAATTTTGCCTTTATCTCCCCGGATGGGAGTCAGCTGTACCGACGAAAGGTGTGCTGCTGCCGTAGATTCATAATTAATGATATGTCCCGTTTCTTCAATCAGCACTTCGTCCCCCGGATCCGTAAGCACATTGAGGCTTATCTGGTTGCCCATTGTACCGCTAGGCACAAATAATCCCGCGTCAAAGCCAAACATCCGAGCTACTTTTTCTTCTAACGCTATGGCAGAAGGATCTTCTCCAAACACATCGTCCCCCACTTCGGCTTTGGCTATTACTTTGCGCATTTCGGGGGTTGGTTTGGTTACCGTATCACTTCTTAAATCGATCATACTTAAAGTCCTAAAGAAGGTTATCTTTTCTTTTTCCGAATTTTGCTTACAACCTTATTTTGTCTTTCTTAAAATCGTCTGAAAGCTCTCCGCATCTATATTCGTACCGCAAACAATAATTCCGGTATTCTTTCCAATGACGTTATCCGCCAGCGGTCCGACTGCCGCCGCCAGTGCCGATGCTCCGGCCGGCTCTACAGCCAGTTTTAGCTCTTCGAACATGGTACGCATCATCTGGGCCATTTTCAGATCGGTAATGGTAACCACTTCATCGACAAAGCGGTTACACAATGTAAAGCTGTATGTGGCCGCATGTGGTGCTCCAAGACTGTCGGCGATAGTATCGACCTTCTCTATCTCTACCGGCTTGCCGGCTTTTAAACTCTGACTCATGCTATCGGCCCCCACCGGTTCCACGCCGTACACCTTACAATCCGGATTGAGCTGCTTGACCGCCGAAGCGATACCCGCGCAGAGTCCACCGCCCCCGATAGGCACGATAACCGCATCCAACACAGGGACATCCTGACAGAGTTCTAAACCTACTGTTGCCGTGCCTAATGCCGTCTGTTTTCCCTCAAAAGGATGAATAAAGGTCCGCCCTTCTTGCTGTTCTATCTCTTTAACCCGCTCAAAAGCCACATGTACATCCTCAACCAGCTCCACTACTGCTCCTTGCGACTTACACTTTTCCACCCGGAAGTTATTAGCGGTTTTAGGCATAACCACCTTGGCGGTAGTGCCGAGGGATTGGGCCGCATAGGCGACTGCGATAGCGTGGTTACCGGCACTTACAGCCGTCACTCCTCTTTCCAGCTGTTCCTCAGTCAAATCCAGCATATTCATAAGAGCTCCCCGAGGCTTAAAACTGCCGGCATACTGAAAGAGCTCCAGTTTCAAAAAGATATTCGTTTCTTTACTTAAAAGCTGATCCGCCACGTCACTTTGCCACTCCCAAACGGGTGTGCGACGCACTTTACCACCCAGCTTTTCCCGTGCTTGCTCTATTTTCCTCGGTGTGGGTATTTCAATGGTATCCATCTATTTAGACCTAAATTTATCTGGACTGATATTTTTGTTTATTAAGTGATGAAATAAGAAGAATATGGTAGAAATGGAAACACAGCAAAATATTTTTTTACAGGACTTTTTGCGGTAACTCTGGTAGGGATTTTAATGAATGGTGGCAGTTGTGGTAAGCTGACAACGCAATTTAATACAAACACGATTTTAAAACCTAATGTATTCCGTCTTACCGGCATCACTATTACAGAATAGGAGCACTCAAATTCATTATTCTGATGGTAGAATAAATCCGATGCTTACTCCGATTTTCGGATAAATACGTCCCTCGTCGATAACCGGAGTAAACGCAGCTTTAAAGGTCAATTTGCCTGCTTCCTTAGGTAAATAGCGATAGCCAAAGGAGGCGGCCAATCCCGGAGGGTCGGGCACGGAGACATCGATATCTGTTATATTGGATTCTCCAAGCATAATCCCGAATGAGGATTCAAATTTATGAGGTCCCTCTCCGGTAACATATTCTCCCATGAGGAGTATAACCAAAAGATCGGTTCCGAAATATGAATTCCCAGTGCTTTGTGTGTGGTAGGTTTCTTCCGGCAGATACGCTCCTCCAATTCGAAATCCCCATCCATTTTTAAAAATGGCATCATAATTTACCGTATAGATACTGCCGGGACCACCCAATTCCAAGTACATACTTTGGACCGGCATCTCCATGTTCGCTGCAGTGCGACCGGTTGGCTGCTGGGAATGTACCACAGATGTAAAAACCAGCGTTAGTATAAATAGTAGCGAAAGCGGAAGAACTTTTTTCTGCAAAATGGTTCTGAACTTTTCTTAATGTGATTAGTAACCAATCTATCTCTATGAAAACTATTTTACCGCAAGTATTTAATGCGCTAACCCTTCTTATCAATACTCCCATCCGATAAGATCCCGAATAATATCCAGATTAGGAGCATTTTTAATATTTGAAGTATTATCCAATTTTGATCCCATATAATCCATAGCCGGATCGATCCATGCTTTACTTTGTTCATCACGCTCCTCAATCATCAGGACCATTTGATAGAGGTGAATGAGTTCTTTAAAAAGCGGTTTTGCAGTAAATTCAATAACATCCCGATTATCTGTATCATTTATCTGCTTCCAAACTGCAAGAATCTCATCTAATTTCTTCTGCATCAGAGAACCGTCATGTTGGGCCTTCTCCACTGCTTCACTAATCTGATCAATAATAATATCCAATCCCTCCGATTTTTGAGTCGCCCGCAAGATATCCAGCACAATAATATTACCCGACCCCTCCCATATAGGAAGTACATTAATGTCTCGCAGTAACTTGGGCATCACGAAATCTTCAATATACCCGTTACCGCCCATCAGCTCCATGCACTCCCGCACTATGTAAACGGCCTGTTCGGCCGAGCTCCACTTAGCCATCGGGATAAGAATCCGCATTAATTCTTTCTCTTTTTGGTTGCCCTGTTCCGCGTTATCCATTGCCCGGATGGCGCGCCAGGTCAGCAGAAAATCGGACAAATAGAGCGAACCGATCTCATGAAATTTTTGCCGTATTAACGCATGTTCAACGGCTTTTTTCCCAAAGGTAATACGATGGTTCAAATACTCGTAACTCTCAGTAATGGCCCGCCGAATGCCTGCAACCGCCGCGACTGCGTTATACAGCCGCGAGATATTAATCATCTCTGTCATTACCTTGAAGCCTTCGTTTTCATTGCCCAGACGAATACCGATGGTATCTTCAAATTCCACTTCCCCGGTTGCCATTGAACGCACCCCCAGTTTTTCTTTCAGGCGTATGATATTCATCGGATTTCGGATTCCATCGGGAAGCTCCTTTTCCACTAAGAAAAGCGACAGCCCGCGCGTACCATCCTCTACCTTGCCTGTCCGTGCCAGTGCCATAATCACCTCCGCATTAACATTACTGCAGAACCATTTTTCACCATTCAACTTATATTTTCGTCCGGATACCTTATCTGCGGTGGCTATATTCCGTCCCACATCCGAACCGCCGGACTTTTCAGTCAGAAACATAGCCCCGGTATTAAGTAAGGCGCCTTTGCGGGCCGATAATTTAGGCAACAACCGCTTCCGGATATCTTTGGGAGCATATTGATCCACCAGATGTGCTGCTCCATCGGTCATACAAAGCGGGCAGTATACCCCGATTTCGCTCATTGCATACAACTGTCCCGCTGCAAAGCCCAACGCATGCCGATTTCCTTCAAAGCGTTCCCGCAACTCCGGATTATATTTTACGTAGAACATTTCAGACTCGGCAGCAATATCCATCAGTTTCCAGTACGCAGGATGAAATTGAACGGCATTAACCGTCTCCCCGAATTTTGTTCGTTTTTTAAGCTCAGGTCGCTGTTGGTCGGCTTTTAATGAAAGGGGATTCATGCGGGTTGCGGCCTGCTGGCCAACACGTTCCAGCTTGGGATTCATATATTCCAGGGCCGAATCGGGAAAGTGATTTTGCAGATAATGCCGGAAAATATGATCGCTCTTAAAAAAATTAGTACTGCTGCTGGCATCGTCCGTAAGCACCTGGTTGGAAGGATCTCTCATAGTAATAAATTTATTATTTGAACAAAATAGGCTACTATTGTTAAGTAAAATCATTCGTACTCAACAATCAATCACTTTCATGCGATATCGATCTTATACGTATATAGCAGTATTATTTTTATTATTGGTCAGTATTCTGCTTCCTCATACCGGGATGGCCAAATCGTATGCTATTCCGGAAATCCGGATAGAGGTTACTGTTCAGGAAAACGGGACCATCCATATTACAGAGCATCGGACCTATAATTTTGACGGCTCTTTTTCCTGGGCCGATTATCGCCTTCCTATGCAGGGATATACTGCCATCAAAGATATCCGCGTTAGGGAAAATAATACGGCTTTTATTAATCAAAATAATGAAGAGCCGGGTACATTCCAGGTACAACGGAGTAATGAGCAGATACGGATACAGTGGTTCTATGACGCCAATGATGAGCAACGCACCTTTTCCATCTCCTATACATTGGAAGGAGCCCTTGTAGTGGGACCAGAATGGGTGGAATTTTTTTGGAATTATATCAGTGCCGATCGGGACCTGGATACGGAAAGGCTGCATATTGAAATGCAGCTGCCGCAATCCGTAGGATCTGATTCCATTTATAGCTGGGAACGCGGTCCCGCGGACAAGATCACACTCACCAATACAGAAAGTGGATATCTCGTGACTGCCAAGGACCTGAACGAGGATGAGTCGGTCAAAATTCGAAGTGTCTTTCCACGGCATATTTTTAATCAGCAGGCTGTTACAACTACCAATCCGGATTTTACGATTGCCTTGGCCCGGGAGGATGAACAGCAATATCAGCAAGCTTTAGCGGAACAACAAGAGCAGGACGCCCGTTATGCTCAATACGGACAGCAGCTATCGATTCTCGTATCCCTGTTGAGTATTGCGGCCTTTCTCTTTTTCTATCGAAAATATGGCAAGCGGTTCTCTACCAGCATCTCATCTACGGAAACCATTATGATACCCGGCAGGCTGAAACCCGCTGCGGCCGGATGGCTGCTTAAAGGACGAAGCATTTCCAGCTCTCACCTTATGGCGACCCTATTAGATCTCGCGCGCCGGGGACATTTTATTATTAAGGAGGAGTAAACCGAAATGGGTTGGTTTGGCAGCGAAACAAAACGCTTCCGTATTGAAGAGACAGAAACCACCCCATCAGATGAACTGACCGATTGGGAATCCAGTTTAGCATCTTTTGCGTCGGAACAGATTGGCGAAGGCAACGATCACATTGATGAACTTTTCTCGGAGAATAGTTATAGCTCATCAAAATGGTTCTCCAACTGGAAGAAACAGCTCAATAACTATTGTCAGGCGAAAAATTGGTATGACGGTGAAAGTTATAAAGGCGCATATAGCAATGCGGGAGTACAGTTCTTTTTATTAATCCTCGCTATTCTGGCCACGTACTGGACGGGCCCTGTTGGCATTGTCTCACTTGCCCTTGCATTTGTCTTATTGGTGGGATCGGTAGCGATTATTCGCCGTACCGCTGAAGGAGAACGAACATATAAGCGCTGGAAGGCCTATAAAGAGGGACTTAAAAATGCAAAATCCCATTCCATAGGTAACGATATCCTTGATAAACATGTCATTTATGCTGTGGCTTTTGGCTTATCCAAGAGTCAAATAAAAACCATTATCGAAGAAAATGATCCTTCCTCTTCCGCTTTTGTTTGGTTGATGATATATCCGAGCGGTACTCGTTCGTCCGCAGATATTGCAAGCTCTTTTAGTATGCTTAGTGCCACCGGAACAGCTTCCTTCCCCGGTTCTTCTTCTGCAGGTACCACGGGTGCCAGTGGCGCCTCAGCCGGTGCGGCAGGTGGCGGAGCAGCCGGAGGTGCTGGTTAAAAAAAGAGACCGAATGCTGTTTGATTGAGCTAAACAAATATTTCATTCATAAAGGTTTTGCATGCTAATGCTCATAGAAACCTTTGCCCGTTTTATCACCCAGCTTACCGGCATCAACCATTTTAACCAGCAATGGACATGGGCGATATTTGGGATCTTTAAAGCCGTCATGCAGTACGTTTAGAATATCCAGGCAGATATCCAGGCCAATAAAGTCGGCCAGTCTTAGTGGTCCCATGGGATGAGCCATACCCAATTTCATAACCTGGTCCACATCTTCCGGCTCTGCGACGCCTTCATATACACAGTAAATAGCCTCATTGATCATGGGCATCAGCACTCGATTGGACACAAAACCGGGATAATCAGCCACTTCAACCGGGTTCTTGTCAAGTAACCTCGCCGTTTCTGTAATGGTACTTACCGTTTCCTGATTCGTATCAAGTCCCCGCACAACTTCCACTAGTTTCATAACTGGCACCGGATTGAAAAAATGCATCCCGATAAACTGTCCGGGGCGCGAAGTAGTAGCGGCCAATTTGGTTATAGAAATAGAGGAAGTGTTGGAAGCCAATATGGTTTTATCGGGGGCCGCCTCGTCAATTTCCGCAAAAACCTTTTTCTTCAGCTCAAAATTTTCAGGCACAGCCTCCACGACTAAATCGACTTCAGCCACGGCTTCAGCCGTATCAGTAAATGTGGTAATATTTGCAAGCGTCTCCTCCTTTTTCGATTCATCTATTTTTTCCTTCTTGACCATCCGATCCAAATTTTGGTCAATGGTGGCCACTGCTTTACTCGCCAGATCCTCATTCATTTCGACCAAATGCGTGGCTACCCCATTCATAGCAAAAACGTGACAAATTCCATTGCCCATTGTACCGCCGCCAATGACTGCTGCATTTTTTATATTCATTGCTCTTCTTTTTTGACTGATTATTTTAACTTATCCAATGCAGAGAGTATTGAATTTCTGCGGCATTTTCAATGACTTCCGTTCTGATATTCATCCATAACTTTGCTACTTTCCTTTTTAAATTGTTAACAATCGCTTCTATTTCATGAGAAAATTTTTCGGTATCCTTACCGGCCTTTTAATTTTATTATCAGGCACCATTGCTATTGGTATCTACTGGACGTTCTATCGACCTCTTCCCGAATACAATATTACTTTAGAACAGCCGGAACTCAATCAGCCGGTGGACCTGTATTGGGACAGTCATGGAGTTCCGCATATTTACAGTCAAAACAAAGAGGATCTTTATTATAGCCTGGGTTACGCCCATGCCCAAGACCGTCTGTGGCAAATGACTGTCACACAGATGGCAGCGGAGGGACGCTTTGCGGAGTTCCTGGGTAAAGAGTTGTTGCCTCTTGATATTACGCAGCGCACGCTGGGCTTTTGGCGAATGGCTCAAAAGATAGAAACTACCCTGTCAGACTCTACCAGAAACTATTTAGAAGCCTATTCCAAAGGGGTTAATGCTTATGCTGACCAGCACCCTAAAAGCTTACCCATACAGTTTTCACTGACCGATATGGAACCCATCCCATGGACCCCCACTCATTCTGTTGCATTAGCCCGGATGATGGCCTGGGAACTAAACCTGGCCTGGCGTTCGGAGCTTACCTATGCCTACCTGTTTGAACAACTTCCCGGGAATCAATTTCAACAGATCCTGCCGGATAATCGCTTTTTTAGTTTTGAGACCGCCGCAGACACTACGGATAGCCTGGCGACGGCCTTGCTTCCCTTTCTCGAAAATGATCAGCGGGTACGCCGTATAATCGGAGCGCAGGGTACCCACACGGGCAGTAATGCCTGGGCCGTAAATGCGAATAAGTCTACTACCGAATCACCATTATTAGGCGGTGACCCACACCTTGCCCTTAGTATTCCCGGTAAATGGTATGAGGTGCATCTTAATGTGAATGACCAAAATCTGTCGGGAGCGACTATCCCCGGAGCTCCGATGGTAGTATTGGGACGCAACGATCGCCTGGCATGGTCACTTACCAATATTATGCTCGATGATACTGATTTCTTTGAGGAAGCCGTCAATCCCGATAATCCAGATGAATATTTGCTTGATTCCCTGGCCGGAGAACCGCTCTATGAATCCTTTGAAGAGCAGCAAGAGGTTATTCCCATAAAAAATGAGGGAGACACGGTATTTACACGCCGTCTTACTAAACATGGTCCGGTTATATCAGATATTTATCCCGACCAACAACTTATTGGCGATCGGGTTATTACGATGAAATGGACCGGGCATGAAGTCAGTAATGAAGTAGAGGCGTTGCTGGGCATGAACTGGGCCCAGTCATTTGAGGCTTTCCGCGAGCATGCCTGTGACTTTAAAGTTCCCGGACAACATTTTGTATATGCTGATCGGGATGGGAATATTGCCCGCCTGGCTTTGGCCAGCGTGCCAGTCAGAGATAATAATCCTATTCTCTTTCGGGAGGGCTGGGACCCTTCACAGGATTGGAGAGGATATGTGCCCTATGAAGAGCTTCCCTCGGAGATAAATCCCGACCGGGGATGGGTCGCAAACGCCAACCAAAAACCGGTGAATAATAATTATCCGCATTACCTTTCTATTTACTGGGAAGATAATGCCCGTTACGATCGTATTACCCAGTATATGGCAGAAAATGAGCAGCTATCCCCGGAAATTTTCCAGCAGATGCAAAACGACAGCCGTTCTCTCTATGCAAAAAAATTGATGGACCAGATCCTTCCGGTATTAAAGGAAAATCCCGACCGTTTCGATACGGTAATCTCTTATCTTGAAAACTGGGATTTTTCCTATAACCAGTCTGAAACTGCAGCGTCCATTATGGATGTTTTTATGCTCCGCCTTTCCCAAAATACTTTTGCCGATGAGATGACAGAGCCGGTATATGAAAGCTTTATAAAATTTACGGCCATCCCGGAACGTACACTAATACGCCTGTTGCAAGACGGCAGTTCATTCTTTGATAATATAAACACGGATGAGCAGGAAACAAGAGAACAAATCATAAACCGCAGCATGGACCAAACCATTTCCTTTCTAAGGAGCCGGTTCGGTCCTGAACCGTTTGAATGGCGCTGGGAACAGCTCCATACCATTACGCTCAAACCGGAGCTTCTGGGTGAAGCGGCAGACCAGCCAGAGGCGCCTTCAGCCCTGAAACTAATTGTAGAAAACCTGCTGAGTATCGGACCTCTTCCCGTCAGAGGACATAGTTCGACGCTCAATAACGGAGAGTACGACTGGAATGATCCTTATGAGATGACTTTAGGGCCCTCCATTCGCCGTATTATCGACTTTTCAGAACCCGGCTACACCCTTTCGATTCTTCCTACCGGGCAATCAGAAAATCCATTTTCTCCCTATTACGGCAACCAAACTCAAAGCTGGATTGAAGGACAATATAAGCGGCTTTACAGGGACAGCACTTTCTTTAATAATGCAACCTATGAGACGATGCGGCTTATACCTGCAAATTAAAACAACCTCAAAACTTCATAAATGCCATTGACTTGACAGCCGCTTTGAGCTATGTTTCTATTT
>CAYXVW010000069.1:0-8812 GCA_964468695.1 uncultured Balneolaceae bacterium
AAGATGGGTATTTTTTATTTATGAATGCTTTGGGAGAACTAAGACATTATTCCGAGGAGGGAGAGCTCGTCATGGAGCAGGAAATCCCTGCAAACATTAAAAAAAGCCGTTTTGATCATGTTGTAACCCAGAACAGGGAAGAAGCAAAAAAGCACACCGTAATGACTTTAAAATATGCGCACGAAATGAAGATACATAATGAGCGGATCTATCTTTTTATGCCAAAACCTCACCCCAGCGTAGAGGATTTGGATTTTAGAATGCTGGTATATAATACGAAGGGAAATCTGCTAAAACATTATGTTTTTACAGATCCGAAACAGGAGTCCTTTTTATATAATTTTATGAGAAATAATAACAAAGTTTATTTCATCGATATTATGAAAGCACAAATTTTGAGATTTCCTTAGATGTCAAATAAATCTTTATAAAAAGTAGGCAAAATTTAATTCTAGTATTAATATTCAAGGCATAATCCCCAGATGTCAGCCCTCCGTTCGTTATTTAATAAATTATAATTTGCCCCGCATAGCTCATATCAGAAGAGGCCGTAAGTTGGTTTAAAGCTCAATTTTCCTTTTTGCCCCTATTGGTTGTTGGTTACCCTATAAGTCAAGCTGGGATATACAATATTCAATTACTAAAATGTTATTCTTAAATAGCTTTTAATCAAGATATTGAGTTAATTAAAAGTATAAGTTTACATATTGCTGTCATCTCCAGCGGCCTACCTCAAAAATACAACATATAAAATGTGGAGATATAGCTATGAAAAAAGGAATAACTTTACTGTTAGGAATCATATTTATTGCTGGTTCCCTCAATGCTCAGTCGCCTACCGAGGATAACAGCAATAAACAAGCCAAGATTAATAGCGCTATGAGTGCCGCTCCTTACGCTATTGCAAAGGATGCTTCCATCAGAGATTGGCCCGCAAGTCAAGGTGAAGAAATGACCTTGCTTCGCGAAGGTACTAATGAATATACGTGCCTGCCCGATATGCCTGGTACGCCCGGTAATGATCCTATGTGTTTAGATGAGCCCTGGTTAACATGGGCAGACGCATGGATGAATAAGAAAGAGGTAAATATATCAAAAATTGGATTTGGTTATATGCTGCAGGGTGGCACCCCCGAAAGCAATACCGATCCATACGCTGAAGGACCAACTGATGACAATGAGTGGATAACTGATGCTGTCCCCCATTTGATGATTATTGTGCCTGACCCTAGCATGCTTGAAGGACTACCGGTAACTCCCGAGTCAGGTGGACCATGGGTGATGTGGCGAAACACCCCTTACGTGCATATTATGGCGCCTATGCCTAAATACAATCCCTCAAATATGCAGGAGTAGATCCCCCTATAGATAGTAAGCAACCTGAGACTGCTTGACGATTCTGGACAAAAGACCAAAAGTCAGCTACAGGCATGGCAAATGCCCACGTAGGTCATGAGGTCCTCCTTGGATTAATTACGATTGGATTATCGTTAATCTAAGTAAGGATCTCCTTTTGGCTTTTGGGAAAGATCCAGCGCATTAAATGGCGCATCTCGCCTATTCTCTGCCACTATTGGTTTTGAGACCCTTCTTTCGTTAATTGCTTATTCAACGTTAATCCATGTACCGGTTATGCACCAGGTCGTTATTTATAATACATGCATTTACTTTATCTCTTTCACTTAACCTCTATCCGATGAGCAAACCAAATAGAATGCACCTGTATACTGAAAAAGAGATCGGGGCACTAATCAAGCGGGCCACCGAGATCCAGGAAAATACTCATGAATTCTTTCCTCAGGGATTATCACTACAAGAGATAGAAGACATCGCCCGTGAAATTGGTATAGATCCCAAACATATTCGATCGGCTGCTTCTGAACTTGAGCATCAAATGGCAGCAGAACAGCGATCCAACTTCTTCGGAGCTCCCTTTCTAATCGAACAAAAGCGGGCCATTCGAGGTGAGATCAGTGACGAGGATTGGGAAGAGCTGGTTCGCCAGATCCAGCGCGTGACTGGCAGTGCCGGCAGAACGACAAAAGTTGGACAAACTCGGCAATGGCACCGAAGTGTCAAGGATATGAGTACCACAATCGAGGAAACTCATTTGCAGGTGGCTTCGCAAAACAACCGGTCCACTATCGAAATTCGCAAATATTTTCGGGGAGGTGCTTATGTGGCCTATCTGATGGGACTGGTTATTTCGGGAACGGTGGCCGGCATATTTCTGGACGGCAACGGATATACCGACCTTGTGAATACCGGTGTTGTGTTAGGTAGCATGAGCGGTGGATTTACTGCCGCACGCTTTGCAATTATGTCCTGGACCGAACACCAGCGCAGGAAGATGTACGGCCTGATGAATCGGATTCAGGATCAAGTGGCCGGTTCTGGTATTACGGAAGACGTAGACAAACACGAAATTGAGATCCCAGAATCTGAAATGAATATTGATCAGAAAGATATGAACAGAGGACGAAGATCCTCCGTATGATAATCTATAAATACGACTCTAACAATATTCTCCATACCCCCTCAAAAAGGAAAATGTCAAACTACAGGTACGCAAACAGGCTCTGTTCTGGGATATTCTCCATTATTAGTTATTCGTTCGGATATACGTGTATATATTATTCGAGTCCGGGTAATTAGCATGTACAATTTTTGAAAATAAAATAACTACATCATGAGAAAATTAGGTTTATTACTGCTCCCGTTTATTTTCATATCGACGGCTTTTGGACAAAGTACAGAGTTTTCCGTCCATTTGAATTCCGGACTGTTCTCTTTTGGTGGGGAATCTGCCACCGCCAACTCTATTATAATAGTTAGTGATGTAGCTTCACAGGGTAATTACACGAATAATCCCTACGGTACTAATAAGACATTATCGTATGGTCTCTCTGCACAATTACAACGTATTACCAACAATAAATTAATCCTTGGTCTCCAATCGGGATATGAGTTATTGCGAAGTGAAGTCAGAATAGATGATGTATCAGGAGAATTTCCTGATCCTCCATCTTCGGCATCAGGCCAAACTACATTTAAAAATGGATTTATATCCCTATATCCTAATATTGGCCAAAGATTCAATTTCAAAAATCTCGATATTGACCTGACCATAGGACCTGAGTTAGGATTCAATGTAGTCAGCAGAGAAAAAGGGGAAGCAACGACAAACAATGACATAGTTATAGAAACCGATCGTGAAAGAAATGGGTTTGATACCGATTACCGGCTTCGATCTTCATTAACAATCTATTATAAAAAATGGGGTATATCGACCGGCTATTCTTATGGGCTAAGTAATTATTCCAGTGACTTAGTTGGAGCCAATAATAGAGAACAGTATTCCCGATTTTTAAGGTTTGGCGTAACGTATAGAATAAAATGATCAACTAAGATCAAATGTTCCCATAACCCTTCCAAAAAGGAGAAAAGCAATTCATCGGCTGGTAAATCCAAAAAAACTATATGCAGACGTAACGAGCGGCGTACATCCAATTATCGGTAGGTATTTACGATAATTCAATGGATAAATTACACCTCTGCCCCACCTTATATTAATTTAGTCCATGGGCCCAGCAAGTAATACCCATCTCGTTATACCTCATAACACGTCGTGTTATGGTGTCTAACACGACGTGTTACGACCCTTAACCCTACGTGTTATGACCCTTAACGAAATCACAAATAAGAAAGGCCCTCTCCACCTGTCAGATAAAGAGGGCCAGCTATATCAGTTATAAAACATTAACTAAAAAGGAGATTTCAGAAACGGTCTGTTAACAGTCCGTACATCAATCACCTATAAGTAAGTACCTTTGGAAGGTTAATCCTTACAAAAAATTATATTTTTTTACAAAACTGCGCTTTACGCTGCTGTATCCATTATTTCGTGTCTCAAAATAACAGCACCAATAAAAACTACTTGCCTGTTTGGGGAATAATTGTGAAACTTGTTTTGAGGGGCGATATACGTAAAAACCTCGTATGTATTATATCGGAAACAGATGTTTGTTTATAACCAATCATCATAAAAAGTACTTCCGGTGAAAAAAATAGTCTTCCTGTTAATATTAACTTCTTTTCTGCCACTGGCGGCACAAGCACAGCTATACTCGCCCGATCTCGGAATATATAATCCCCAGTCAATCTCTGGACAATCAAACACGGACACCACCATACAGACCGAAGGAAACCGATATTGGGTCAATACCGGTTTGGGAGTTGGAACAAATGGTATGGCGTTAATAGCCGGCACCCATTATCAGTTTGGCCCAAATTTGCTGTCATTCCGAGGATGTGTTACCACAGAAGTTTTGGGTGATGAGTTTTGGGATATTGGTTTACTATATGGCTGGGCAAGTTCTGAATATGATTATCATATTTCTTTTTCTTCGGGAATTGCTGTAATGGGCGGGAGTCGATCTGAAGGTGGCTTGTTTTCGGATACCCCACGGGAAGTAATTTCTGCCCAATTTGGGGTTCCGTTAGAAGGACAATTATTCTGGCGCCCTTCTGGTAACTTTGGGCTCGGACTATATGGGTTTGCAAATCTCAATACCGAACAGTCATTTGGCGGACTTGCATTATCTGTTCAACTGGGTAAATTAAGATAAGCACCCCAAGTTCGAACTAACTTAGGATGGATTTAAAGGAGCACTATAATAAAATGTGGACGGCTTCTCTTCAGAAATTTAAGAGGCAGCAATTTCAGTTTGATCCCCTGCTTGATGCCGACGACGATAACCGGTATGGTCTAACTCTATTAGCCCGCCCTTCAAAAGAGGTAAAACAAAGTATTTTAGATGCCCTTGAAGAAATAAAGAGACTTGCCCCCAACCAATATTATTATCCCCATTCCGATCTACATATAACCATGTTGTCGATCATCTCTTGTTATCCCGGGTTTTCTCCAGATGCCATTGATACAAAGGAATACTGCAAGATCATTGATTCTGCAGTTGCTTCGGTTGCTCCCTTCCGTATATCTTTCCGTGGAGTAACGGCCTCCCCTTCCTGTATTCTAATTCAGGGGTTTTCGGAAGATGATCAGTTAAAAATACTGAGGGATACTCTTCGGGATACGTTCAGGCAATCCGAGTTGCAACACTCCATTGATAAGCGATATCAGCTACAAACAGCACATATGACAGCTATTCGATTCAAAGAATCCTTTGCTGAATCGGAGGCATTTGTTAAGGCCATAGAAAATTTAAGAGATAAAGATTTCGGCAGTTGCTCGGTGAAGCAGTTAGAACTCGTGGGCAATGATTGGTATCACCGGGAAGAGAAGGTGCAACGCATTCACAAGTTTAAGCTATCAAATTAAAAGGATTATAAACGTTTAAAGCGTCAGAGAAGGCAATCGAGTCCATCGAGCGCCATGTGTATTAACAGTCCTAGTCCGATCAGATGAAGGGTATCCACCACAGAATGCCGACTCTTTTTGATTCCCTTTCGTTTTGACTTTAGCACCAAGGGAAGTATAAATAGTACCCCATAGAGCACGATAGCAGGGACAGTATGCAGCGGATGGAACCCTATAGAACAGCGTTCAGGATCATAAATAGGATCAGCGAGCAGGTGATCCAGATCGACCAGCATTGTGGCAATCAGGATAAAGGTGACTTTCCTCCATCTATTACGGTAGAAGGAAAGTGCCACCAGCAGGGGGACCACAAAATGTAAGATAATATGAAGCATAGCATGTCAGCTAGAGCACGTTAAGACTAATTCCAAAATGGGCGGTCCGGTATTTGATCCCCGACAAGCTGCAACAGCTGAATGGCATTCAGGCTCCATTGCGCCGTTTCATTGGTAGAAGTCCACGGACTGACCTCCATTGGACGAAGGGTTTCAGGCCCGGTGATTTTCCTGGTCTTGAAACGGTTTCCGGGTTCTTGCCAGCCCGGATTAGCTAGAAAATTTTCCCAGGCCTGTGCTGCAAGTTTAGGATCATCCAGTTCAACTGCGGCATAAGCCAAAAGGCGGGCATGCCATGATTTAAAGTTGCCATCGCCAATCTCCCCATCCGAGGCGGTGCGGCCCGGCGCATCCTGCGACAAAGAATAGAGTCGGCTGTACTCAAGGAAAGCTTCTTTGAAACCTTTGTGATCAATAAGGTCCAGCAGTTCGAACGATACCTCTGCCCCACCCATGATCATTACCAGGTGTGAGGTATGGTGGTCATCCGGTTGTCCCGTATCATTAACCAGCCGGCCGCTCTCGGGATAAAAACCCAGCACTCCCGGCCCGGAGAACAGCCCATATTTCATGTTCACGATACTGTCAAAACCGTTCTTAATTTTCTCAAGATACTTTGTATCGCCGGTGCGCTCCCATTCGGTCATCCAGTTGCCGGCAAGTGCCAGCCAATCGGGTCCCACCCGAAGACGGGTTGGCGCATCTGTAGGATAGCGATCTGCGGGCATAGCATTCCGCATGGGATCGAGTTTCTTGTAGGATTCCTCGGTATCCCTGACCGCGTGCATTAAATCACCCGTGCGTTCATCGGTGGTCAAGTAGTAATAGAAACGGCGAAGTGCAGCCTGACTAATTCGCGCTTCCTTGGCGCCATCGCCCCAGTGGATAACATTGTGGCGCGTACCCAGATCTTCAAACCGACCGGAGTGATACACATCCACTTCCCCCGTATGACGAGTCATTGCCTCTGCCATCCGGAAGATATCTTCGCGTCCAGTGCGCAAATAGCTGTACCATAACCACATATCGGGCACCAGCTCTGAGTTAGCCCAGGCAAAACCGCCCACATCGTATCGCCAGGTGTTTCGGACGTCATCGTAACTGTGCATCACGTCTCCATAATCCCAGAAGCCATACCAGCGTCGCTGATCAATCTCTTTTTGATACAGATCTATGGCCGCATCCAGTTTATTTTCAATCCATCGCTTGGCGGGGGTTGAGCGGTCGGGCAGACTCCAGATTCCAAACACATTTGCGGCATGCATGTGCTCGGGTGGAGCCGTTAAAAGCGGAGGCTCGTGGCTCATCGCCGCCATATCGGTATGTGTTTTGTGAGAAGAAACCTTACTCTCCGGGAAAAGGGTAATCGTATGAGTACGGGCTACTCCGTTGGCAATGCTAAAGCCCTCCTGCACATCTTCATAACTGGCCGCAAGACCATGGGCTTCGGTATCGTAGTGACGCATATCCATTGCCGGTGCTTCGGGGGACCACATCCATAAATTAAGCTGCGCGGTATCGGCTGTGGCATTATTAATCTCCAAATGCGAGGGATATGTTTGCCAGAAACCCTTCAGACCGACTCCCAGTCCTCCATTCACATCTCCTACAAAAGCCAAGCCGGAAGCACGGGTGCCCGCATTTACGGAAATCCAGGAACTCTCCGGGTTTGTACGTTTTTTTATCGTAAATCCATCCGGGCTCTCCTGTACAAGCTTATAACTGTTCCAGTCGGCCAGATCGTTAATCAGGCTTTGGGCAGAGTTTTCAAACTCCTCGACATCGGGCAAACGTTTCCCTTTTTCCTGATCGGGATAAACGGACTCCTCCTGATAACTGATTTGCCGGCGGCTCTCCAGCGGCTTGACAGGCTCGGCAAACAGGCCATCCCCTTTTCCGCTAAAGCGTACGTGCCTGTTGTGCACCTGCTCCTGCATCGGCACATCAAACTGCATGCCCAACCCTTTGATAAAATCCTCTTCCTGGTTTCCATCATAGGTAAATGAGTGTACCATCTTTATGGGCTTTCGATCCGCATAGAAATAAAGCCGCACGGTAAATGGCAGCCATTCCCGGCCTCCGGTTTCCGATTGATGCATACCGTCGTACCGTACTACGGCCCGAACAGGTCCATCCTGCTCTACGCTTACAGAGTCGATCCGGCTAATCCTCTTATCCCTTTTGGGAGAATGTAGCACATCCCCGTCCGGTCCCTGTTGATGAATGGAAATCAGCTGTGTACTGCCAGCCACCTTGTGGCGATCAACAACCAAGGAATCAATCAGGTTATGCCCTCTTTCTGGTAGGTAGGCTGTCATAGCTCCGGTATTAATTCGGATTGTTCCGTTCTCTTTCTGCACCGTAATGCCCGTAAAATTATCGGCGGACTGATCTTGATCCTGCTCCTCATCTACTATGGAAAGAGTAAGAGGACCTTCACTTTCAGTATCCGTAACAGTAGCTAAGCCACTCCATTTCACAGAACCGTCCGGCCAGTATGCGGTAGACCAGCTTTGGACGGGTAATTCATGTCCCTGTGCGGTTTCCAGTTTAAATTGTGCATCTCTTTGGACTTCCCCCTCGGGCCACGGAACGCCCCAGCTTACTCCAGTGGGATAGGCAGGTGTACGGTCGCTTAACCACTGCAGCTTAATATCTTGCTGTCCCAGAGCTTGCTTATTATTAATAACCAATATAGCTGCAATCAAAAGAAAGGCAGTCCACCTTGTTTTAAATCTCATATCTAAATCCCTGATCATTCTAATTATTTATTCTTAGCATAGATTTTATTTGAGCAATACCGAATCTCGGTTACCCCGCCTTTGAATAAACTGTTTTTAGAAGTTTCTGGCAACCTTTTTTGACATATTTGGTGGATTATCGGGACGATGATTTTTTAATCATTCCTTCCCCGTTAATTTCATGGCACTGGAACCTGATATATCCAACTAAAGGATACTCTCTACGATTAATTGCTTCCCAAAATTTTTATAATTAAAATGAAGCTAATTAACAGTTTTGAAGTATTGATTTGGGATTATACACCAGGTAATGTTAAGCCATGGATAAACGAACCTTTCTGAAATTATCTTCTATT
>CAYXVW010000069.1:8822-10675 GCA_964468695.1 uncultured Balneolaceae bacterium
AATGACCGGGAGCTTATTTGCCCCACCCTTTCTCTACCGGCCGGATGAAGAAATCGGAACTAACTGGGCCGGAAATTATCGTTATAAAGCTAAAGAGCTGCATGAGCCGGATAATATCGGACAAGTTCAGGAAATCATCCGCGACAGCAAGAAAGTGCATATTCTAGGAAGCCGCCATTCATTCAATAGTATTGCCGATAGCCCCGTAGATCTGATCTCACTCAAAAATATTGATCAGGACATAACACTTGACCGGGAGGCGCAAACGGTTACCGTACCAGCGGCCATGAAATATGGTGATTTGGCCATGTATCTTCATGAAAAAGGTTACGCCCTGCATAATCTTGCGTCCCTCCCACATATATCTATTGCCGGGGCCTGTGCTACAGCAACACATGGCTCGGGCGTCAATAACGGGAACCTTTCTACCGCGGTCGCCGGACTTCAAATTCTGACCGCCGAAGGTGAATTCCTAACATTTACCAAAGAAGATGAACAATTCCCGGGTACAGTAGTAGCGTTGGGCGGACTCGGCGTAGTTACCCGGATAACCCTGGATATTGAGCCTACATATGACGTAAAACAGCATGTTTACAGGAATTTATCACTAAAACATCTGGCGGATCATTTTAATGAAATTATGTCCAGTGGGTATAGTGTGAGTTTTTTTACTGATTACAGTGACCGCATTATTAACCAGGTTTGGATAAAAAGCTGTCTGGATGAGAAAGAGCATTCTTTTGATGCTAATTCAACCCTTTTTGATGCACAATTAGCTAAAAGACATATGCATCCTATCGAAGATATTTCAGCGGAAAACTGTACGCGCCAGCTGGGTATGCCCGGCCCCTGGCATGAGCGCCTGCCACATTTTCGGATGGATTTCACCCCCAGCAGTGGAGATGAGCTGCAGTCAGAATATTTTGTACCTTTTGAAGATGCCTATGATGCCCTTGAAGAAATGTTTGAGATGAGCGATCAGATTTCACCACACCTACTGATCTCTGAAATACGCACTATTGATGAAGACAACCTGTGGATGAGTCCCGCTTACGGGCAGCCCATTGTATCTATTCATTTCACCTGGAAACCGGACTGGGATTCCGTCCGGAATGTACTGCCCGTTATTGAAGAACGACTGGCCCCGTTTAATGTTCGTCCCCACTGGGCTAAACTATTCACCTTATCTCCTGAACTCCTGCAGTCGCGTTACGAGCGACTTCCAGACTTTCGACAGTTATTAAGAGAGTATGATCCTCAGGGAAAATTCCGAAACGATTATTTAAATCAGTATATTTTTTAAAACTATCTTCACAAGTGGTACCTATTTTCTAATTCCGAAAACTATTCAAAATGGATTCATACAAAAAGCCCGTCGTCCTATCTATATTTTTCTTATTGATCTTCGCCAATACATTAATCAGTAAGGCTCAAATTAATGTTAAGGTAATGGTTGATGAGGCAATTATATACACGGAACAGAATACAGATACTTCCCCCATTATTAATGCAATCAAAGGAGATATTTTTGAAGTAACAGACGTTCAGAATGGATGGACCCAAATACATCTATTTTCAGGAGAAGACCGGTATATAAAAAGTTCTCAAGTAGCCACTATTCACGAGATACCGCCCTACCCTTCTGATCCCCCTCTTCGACAAGACCTCTGCAACAAAGTAAGAAAAGTCAGTAGTAAGGCTTCCGAAAATTCGTTATCAAAGTATCCGGATAACGTGAACCAACAAAGTTCTTATGAGTACTTTCTCTTTGACAAATATGTTTTAGACGTCTACAGAACATTAGATATTCCCGCATCTTACTATTCTAAATTGATTGAATGCGTAGACGACGG
>CAYXVW010000070.1:0-10618 GCA_964468695.1 uncultured Balneolaceae bacterium
CTGCAAAAGTTTCTCCTACATTAAATGCCTCGCCATCGGCATTAAAATTTCGATGATCCCCTTCAGGGAATGTGGTATTTTCATCAAACTTTCCTGTCAGCACACCACTTGCCAATGGCACCCGTACAATCAGGTCTACATCCTTTTGGGATGCCTCTTCAAAAAACTCATCGGCCAGATGTTGGCGAAAGAGATTAAAAATAATCTGCAGTGAAGCCAGTCCTTCTTGTTCAAGACAGATCTTTGCCTCTTCGGTTGTTTCCACGCTTGCTCCCCAGTATTTAATAAGTCCTTCGTCTTGCAATCGGCGGAAGTGATCAAAAACATCTCCCTTTTGAAGCTGTTCTTTTGGAATACAATGGAACTGGACCAGAAAAAGCTGGGAAACCCCCAAATTTTCAAGAGAACTTTTTACGTGATCTCGCATTGCTTCATATGTAAAATTCTGTGGCCAGCCGTAATCATTATCCTCTCGCCTTCCCAGCTTGGTTGCCACATAAATTTCCCGGTCACTATCCAGCTGGTTTAAAAATGTACCGATCGTCCGCTCACTTACTCCCATTCCATAAATATCGGCAGTGTCAATAAAGTTGCCTCCCTCATCAATATAAGACTGTAAAATAGAGAAAGCTTCTTCTTCACTTACATCCCCCCATTCAGAGCTTCCCAGTTGCCAGGTCCCAAGTCCTACTTCAGCAAATGAGGCTTCCTTAAAATATCGGTAATTCATAAAATGATATTTGGTAATTGTGATTGGTGAGGCTAAATATAATTAAAATCGCCTGTTTATCCATTGTATTAGTGGGGGAAAGGAAATCTCATTTTAAGAGCTTTTAAAGAGCCGGGGATATTTCCATCTGACTGCATTCATCAAACATAGCATCAAATTCTTCGATCCTTTCGGGCCAGTTCAGGTGCTTATTGATATTTTGTAAAGAAGCCTTCGGCAAGGGATCGGTTTCTCCTGTCAATAGATCCTTTAAATAATGGAAGAGATCATCTTCGGTATTATAGAGTACCGGTGCATGCAGCAAAGGCTTGTGGAGGCTTTCAGGGATGAGCTCCGGATAATGAAGCCTGTTGGGCAAAAGAGGATGGCATCCACAGTATATAGCCTCCATAATAGCCACACAGAAAAACTCATAGGTAGCAGTGGATACCACAATATCTCCGCTATGGAGCAGTTTACTATAATTTTCCCGATTTTCTACATATCCAAAATGAGTAATATGCTGGCCGTATCGCTGCCATGCCTTCTCGAATTCTTCAGGCTTTTCATGCTGCGTATCTCCCGCGAGAATCAGGTCGAAAGTCAGATCGATATCATTAAGACGATTAAGTACCCGGAAAAACATTGCGGGATTGCGATCAAACTGCCAGCGTTGATTCCATACGATAACCGGATTTTCGTTTGATTCCCGCTGGTCGGGCTGGGTGTTAAACCGATGGAGATCAAGTCCCGGATATAACACCATGCTCTTCTCCGCTATCTTATCCACCGGATAATAGTATTTGTCATCGGGATAATGCTCTAAAAATTCGGGCAGGGCTTTCAGGAAATCATCACGGTGAAAGTTTGAGGAAAAAATCAGTTTATCAGCGGAGAGCATACTGATATAATTAAGATAGCAGTAGGTCAGGTCGCGCTCTTCATCCTCAGGTATCGGTTGAGTAAACTGGTTTTCATGCATATACATAATCTTTGGCACATGAGCGAACCGCGGATTCGTCAATGATAAAAAAGCGGGTAAGTTCGTCATGCTGCTTACCAGCAACAGGTCAATATCTTCCGAGATTTCCTGGGTCATGCCGGCCAGTTTAACCGAGTTCCCGTGCATCTGCCATTTTTGTCCCTTATAGCTTAAATTTACAGGAATGATATTATGGCGGGAATGACTTTTTAATCCCTTTAAGAAAGCTTTGTGCGAACCGCTGTAAAAAGGTTCTACTGCTAAAATATTCATTCAGAATAATATTATAATCGAGGTTCAAGACAGATGTAGAAAACAGATAGCCATAATGTAATAGGATTGAGCCAAAAATATTATCGGAAACGTGCTTCTATATCTTCCAACGGGATATATTCGAGGGTTGGCTTATTTAATGGATCACTATATGGCTCATCACAGGCGAAAAGCTGGTCAAGCAGGTTCTCCATCTCCATGTCGGAAAGTTTTTTTCCTTTTGGAATAGCTGTTTTTGCCGCAAATGCTATTGCCAAACTTTCACGCGCATCAAACTCAAACTGTCCGTTAATTTCCTGGTATTGCTCCAGCATCGATTTCAAGACCGATTGCTCATCCCCAACATTGATATCAGCCGGGACTCCACTTATCATAGCGGTATTTCCACTGAGCAATTGGACGTTAAAGCCCATCCGCTGTAAAATGGGATGCACTTCCTCCAAAAGAGAGAATTCAGAAGCAGAAAACTCAACGGTCTGTGCAAAAAGAAGCTGCTGGGTACTTGGAATCGCTTCTTCTGTTGCGCTGAGCGCCTTCTCATAGACAATGCGCTTATGGGCCGCATGCTGATCAATCAGGCATAATCCCGAACGGGTTTGAGTGAGAATATAACGATTGTGCAGCTGCCAGAACCCCCGGTCGCCCATCTGTTCGGGCTCCTGTCCTGTAAAGTCTTTTTGCCCCTTGTCACTGTCTTTCTGTTGTTCAAAACTATAAAGCTGCTGGGATTTATCCTGATCTCCCTTGGAAGATTTAGACCGATCAAAATTTATACGGGACGGAAACTTAACCGGCTTCTTTTTATCACTCCCCCCCGACTGACTTCCTCCGAAATTAAAATCCGTGGAGAAATTACCGCTGCGACTTCGATGCGATTGACGCGATTCAGGACGAGAGACATCCGGCACCAGAAACTGCTCGTTCAGCGTTTTCTTAACTACTGATTTTGTCAGCTTTATTACGCTTTGTTCATCTTCAAACTTAACCTCTTCCTTGGCGGGATGAACATTAACATCTACCTGTGCCGGATCAATACTCAGAAAAATGGCATAAAAAGGATAATCTTTGTCCCCTGTCCAGGTATCATAAATACTCAATATAACGTGAGTCAGCCACCGGTGCTGAATTGGTCGCCCATTGACGAACAGGAATTGCTCTCCCCTGCTCCTTTTTGTCAGTTTAGGATCAGCCAGAATACCCCGAACCGTAAGGTAGCTGGTTTCCTCTTCAAACTCTATAAGACTCGCCCGATAGCTTTTGCCAAACATATCAGCAATGCGCTCTTTTAACGGCTGGTCCTTGGGCAGATCATAGATTATATCCGTATCAGCCACAAGCTCAAAACCTAAATCAGGATTTGCCAATGCTGCCTGTTGAACCGTTTTCAGAATATGGCGAAACTCCGTTGCATCTGTTTTTAAAAACTGGCGGCGGGCTCGAACATTATAAAAAAGATTACGAACCGCTACCGAGGTTCCATCTTCAACAGCGGCGGGCTCAAATGACTTCTCTTCACCACCCCAAATTTCATATTTATATCCAATATCATCACCGGGACGCTTGGTTTTGAGTGTTACCTGGGAAACCGATGAGATTGAGGCCATTGCCTCTCCCCTAAAACCAAGTGTACGCACGCGAAAAAGATCATCCACATTCTGAATTTTGGAAGTGGCATGCTGTTCAAAACAGAGCCGTATATCCTCCTCTCCCATCCCACAGCCGTTGTCGATCACCTGTATAAGCGTTCGACCAGCATTTTGGAT
Organism: uncultured Balneolaceae bacterium; assembly: GCA_964468695.1. GTDB lineage: Bacteria > Bacteroidota > Rhodothermia > Balneolales > Balneolaceae > Fodinibius. The sequence continues at coordinate 3,728 of CAYXVW010000070.1, forward strand.
AACGATTTTCAACTCGTCAGCTCCGGCGTCAATGGCATTATCCAGTAACTCTTTAACCACTGAGCTGGGTCGCTGTATCACTTCGCCAGCAGCAATTTTGTTGGAAATCTCGGGAGGAAGCTGATGAATAATGGAATGTTGGGAATCCGTTTCCTGAGTCAATGTACGGGCTAATTTTTCGGGTTTACTATTGTACTTCTAACGATAGACTGCCTAGGATCCAAAGATATGATTCTATGATGATTCGTAAAATTTAAAGCAGATATATAATATAAATAACCAGAGACAAACCCAGCGCATACATCAACACGGAGCGCCCCTGATGATATTTTTTATGTGAACGTTGAATTTTTATACGTTCCCTTCTGCTCTTCTCTTTCTCCGGATCATGATGCCGAAAAGGATAATCAAATTTTTTGGGCCGGGGTCGATGCCCGAACATTGGCTTGATCATGGCTGCTTCCTCTTATGATATAGGGTAGAAGTTTCCATTAATATGAATATAATATAACCAGAAAATTGGATAAAATGCAGTCCTCATACTTCTTCTTTTTCAACCTGTGCACCTGCCTGTTTTTTTTGCTATACTTAAAGGCAAATTAAATTCAAAATCTATTGCAGAAATTCCATGAGTTACGACAAAATAACTGCTCCAGAAAAAGGTACCAAAGTTGAAAAAAAATCCGATGGCTCTCTAAAAGTAGGTGACAATCCTATCATTCCCTTCATTGAAGGTGATGGAATAGGAATTGATATCACTCCTACTATGCGCCACGTTTTAGACAGTGCTGTCGAAAAAGCATATGACGGTCAAAAAGAAATTGAATGGTTTGAAATTTATGCCGGTGAAAAAGCCCTTAAATATTATGGGGAAGATCATTGGCTGCCGGAAGACACGCTTAAAGCTATTGAAGACTATAAAATTGCTATTAAGGGTCCGCTTACAACCCCTGTAGGTGGCGGTATTCGCTCCTTAAATGTAGCTATTCGCCAAAAACTAGATTTATTTGCCTGCGTCCGTCCGGTTAAATATTACAAAGGTACTCCAAGTCCCGTTAAGCATCCCGAAAAAACAGATATGGTCATTTTCCGGGAGAATACCGAGGATATATATGCCGGAATTGAGTATCAGACGGGAACAGAAGAAAATGAAAAACTCAAAAGTTTTTTGATTGATGAATTGGGTGTTGATCAAATCCGCTTTCCTGATACCACTTCTTTAGGTATTAAACCTATATCCATTGAAGGAACAAAACGCCTCGTTCGGTCCGCCATTGATTATGCTCTTGAAACCGGTCGAGACAGTGTTACCCTGGTACACAAAGGAAATATCATGAAGTTTACCGAGGGAAGCTTCAAAGAATGGGGTTACGAAGTGGCGCGTGAAGAGTATGACGCCGAAGTTATTGGCGAAGGTCCCTGGTGTAAACTCCCTAATGGACTAGTTGTCAAAGATGTTATTGCGGATGCCTTCCTGCAGCAAATCTTAACTCGTCCCGATGAGTACGATGTTATCGCCACAATGAACCTCAACGGCGATTATATTTCTGACGCCCTTGCTGCTTGTGTAGGGGGAATTGGAATTGCACCCGGAGCGAACATCAACTACAATACCGGACTTGCCGTCTTTGAGGCAACACACGGTACCGCTCCCAAGTATACCGGTCAGGATAAAGTAAATCCTGGTTCTCTCATCCTCTCTGGGGTTATTATGCTACGGTATATGGGCTGGAACGAAGCTGCCGATCTTATTGAGAAAGGAATAGAGGCTTCAATCAGCCAGAAGAAGGTAACCTATGACTTTGAGCGCCTGATGGAAGGAGCAACCCTTCTGAAGTGTTCTGAGTTTGGTGATCAAATCGTAGAGAATATGTAATAAATAACTTATCTCTTGATAAAAAAAGATCAAGCCCGCAAGGTTTCCAGACTTTGCGGGCTTTCTTTTGTATTTAGAAAATTTTATCAGCCTTCCTTTCTGTTAAAATGAGCTAAAAGACTGTGCGTTCTTAATAGTTTCCCATTGTCCTTCGTAGGAAGACAACCTGGCATCAATGGCCTCAATCAGCTCTGCTTTATTAACCTGTACTTTTGCAAAACCTCTGATGCCCTGATAGTCCGTCACCTCCCTTTCGGCTGTTTCCTGCATGTGCGATACTTCCTCTACCACATCCGCCGCTTTTCTGAATTCAATTAAAAAGCCGGGATCGTTCAGCTCCGAAGCCTGGCTTTCTCCATCAATAATATTGGTGCGAATATTTTCAAGGCGATCAGCAACTTCACGTTTTAGCCGTGCGATTCCCCAGGCTTGGGCTTTCGATACGGCGCTCTCGGGATCACTGGCAATAGCTGTTGCATAGGCAGTAATTGTCGTATCATTATCTGTGATCTCTTGCTCACTAAACCATTCCGGCATCCATTCGAGCTCTTCCTTTGGAGCCTGCTGATCAGCAGTGCTGTCCACCGTCGGAGCGCTGGCAGAGCATCCAATCAATCCCATTAGTATTATTACTAATCCTAATTTCAATAAAATCCTGTTCATAATAACTTTATTTACAATAAGCTCATTAATAATTTCGAAAAAAGACTAAAATCAGCCAAAGATTGACCACTTGCAACCAAAAATTTATCCACTTTTATGGTCTGGTAGTAAGAGAGAACAGATTAAAACGGACACCAAATTATTTTATTCCGATTGGAATAGTTCCAGCTCAATCTTTTTTTCCATCTCCTCTCCTTCCCGCCAAATATTTACTGAAACCACTTCACCGGGACTCATTACTGCTATCTTTTGCTGTAACTGATTAGATTCATCAACAGGGGTCCCGTTTACGCTAAGGATAACATCATTTTCTTCTAAGCCGGCCTCGGCCGCTGCCCCATCCGGAACCACCCGTTGTATACGCACTCCCCTAATAGTATCCATACCTAATTCTTCAGCAACAACAGCATCCACACTGCTAATCGTAACGCCTAGCAAGGCACGACGCACTTCGCCATACTCAATAAGATCTTTCGCTACCTTCATGGCCAAATTAGAGGGGGCGGCGAAGCCATAACCCTGGTAGTTTCCACTCATTGAGGCAATAGCCGTATTTACACCGATCAGCTCTCCACTGGTATTCACCAAAGCGCCTCCACTGTTTCCTTTATTAATGGCCGCATCGGTTTGAATAAAACTCTCCACCCGCATTCGATCCTGTATAATCTGCATGTCCCTGCTCAACGCACTGACAATTCCTGCAGTAACAGTAGACCGGAGTCTAAAAGGGTTTCCGATGGCCAGCACCCATTCCCCCACCTCTACTTCGTTGGAATTCCCTACGGTTATGGCCGGCAAGCCTTGCGCGTCAATTTTCATAACGGCTAAATCAGTCGTGGGGTCCTTGCCAACCACCCGTGCCTCAAATGTTCGTTTATCATTGAGCGTAATATGAACGCCATCTTCGGCCGCTCCCTCGATTACATGATTATTGGTTAAGATATAGCCATCACTGCTAATGATAATCCCCGAACCCACGGTGCGGGCTCTCCAAGGAAAAATGTTTCCCCACATGCCCTCTTCCTCTTCATGTAATTCATCATCGGGAATATCTTCTTTTGAGATGGGGACTTCTGTTTCAATATACACCACCGTTGGCCTTACGCGTTCTGCTATCTTTTTAAACAGAAAACGACCATCCAGTTTCTCAAGATCCTCATCCGAAAAAACAGGCTGTGTACTTTGGGTCACTTGCGTGACTTCTACCTCCGCGTGGTCATTGACTTCGTTTTGCTGATATATTGTAAAGAGTGCTCCTACCAGAATCCCGATCAAAAGCAACAATATGGCTGTCAGATAACGGTCTCTTCTTTTCATGGCGTTTCCTGCAAAATTTGTTCAAAAATGGCGTCCGACTTTCGGTCTTTTAATCCCTCTACATGATACTTAAAATATCGGTCTAACAATTTAATCAAACCTTTTAATTCTCCCGACTCAAATGAAATATCAAACAGTGTTGAACTTCTCGCCTGTAATGCGATTGTTATATACTTAGATTGACGGGGGCTTAATTTATATGAATGCGAAGAAATATCCTTTGTAGATACTAAACCGGATTCTATGTTTAAATAGTTCATTTCTTCGGAGGACCCTGCCGTATTGAGCTGCAGACCGATGCCCGTGAGTCCGGCTAAGCGAATTTGCAGGTAGGGAAAAATAACCGGAGGATGAATATCCGTATGATCCAGCCATACCAACATTTTTTGGGTAAAATCAAAGAGGGGCTCGTTCACTTCATTATCGTGCAGCAGCTGACTGATCAGCTCTATAGCCGAAGTCATGGTAGCCATTTTCTCAAAATCGGTACGCAGATTCATCGTCTTTTGCTGGTAACTGGCCTCGCTCAGAATCTGAACAGAGCGGGAGCTTTTATAATAATAAACAACATCCAGCATATTCCCCACTTCAATCAGTCCGGAAAACTTACTTTTGGGCTTTTTAGCTCCGCGTACCAAGAGTGCTATTTTGCCATGTTCCCGGCTAAAAACGGTCACAATTTTACTCGACTCCTGGTAATCGACCGTTCTGAAAACAATGGCCTCCGTATGAGAAATCATTCCTTCTCCATAATCAAAGCGTTAATCTGTATATAGAAAAGGACGGGGAGTACCGGTACAATTGCAACTCTTAAATTAGTTGGAACTACCAGTAAGTTGAAAGGATCGTGCCGGTCGACTATTGACAGAAGGTTGATCAATGAGACGTAATTTTTGTTGTGACTCCTCCAACAGGGCCTCGTAGCTAGTATCATCAAGGGTCTGACCATTAAAATGGAGGACATTATTGCGATCAACCCACGGCTCAACCTCTTCTTCCTCGGCCATAATAGTCTGAAACAGCTGTGTATCCAGGGCAAAGCCGCTACCACCGGTTGTTACCTCGGTTTCTGCATCACTTGCCGAGGTGGTCGATAGTTGCTGGCGGTTCTCGCCTTCGCTACCTATATAAAACCACGCCCCTCCGGCCGTAAGAGTAAGAGCTATGGTTGCTGCAACAGCATATTTAAAAGCAGGCTTGAACGAGGATATCGTAGAAGTCCTGTTTTTCTGAGCTTGCGCGGCCGCCTGCTCCATAATTTGATCGGTTAACTCCGATGGCGGATTTTTTTCGGGCAGCTTATCCAGCTTCTTTAGGGTCTGCCGCATACTTTCAACCTCAATAAGGAGGTCTTCATCCTCCATCATTGCTCGTTCCATCAGTAGTTCCTCAGAAGGATCCATCTCCTTCATCAGATACCGAATGCAATCATTATCCTTGTTGCGCATAATTATTTTCTTCTTGTTCTTTTTCTTTATCAAAAAGTTTTCGAAGATTTATTAACGCATACCGCATGCGTCCTAGTGCGGTATTTATTGAAACATCGGTTAAATCTGCAATTTCCTTGAACGGCATTTCGTAGTAGTGACGCAACATTACCACTTGCCGCTGTTCTTCAGGAAGTTCACCAATATGCTTCATCAGGCTGCTTTTCGTTTCTTGCTTCTCAAGCTGTTCCTGTGCGCTGACAAGATCTTCGTCAGGTAAACGATCGTAGAAATCCGTATTGGAGTCCTCGTCGTAAGAAGCATTAACGTCCACAAACCGTTTTTGTTTTCTTAAATAATCAATTGTTGCGTTATGGGCTATACGCATGACCCACGCAATCCATTTTCCCTGTTCATTGTAGGTATCGTCCATCTTCGTAATAACCTTGGTAAAGGTCTCCTGGAAGATGTCGTCCGCTTTTCCGCTACTACCTACCATACTGTAGATATAGGAGTAGACTTTGGTTTGGTGACGATTCATAAGCTCACTGAAGGCCTGTTCATCACCATTTTGGCGATAAAATCTAACCAGGTCTTTATCATCCAGCTGCTTATATTTCTTACTAATATGTTTGGATTGTTCGAGCTTCATAATATCCTCACGCCTGATTTAAGAATTTAAGTCAATCATACAGCTTAACAAGCTATATGTAATTGACCGCCATCTATCATCAGAACAAATTTCTTTAAATTACGATTCATTAAGTTCTACACTATGTTGAGTACGTAATTCAGGAACTTTTGTTCCACTGACAGTCAATTATCTATACGCATTCTAAATACTGTAGAACTCATTGTATATCACATGTTAATGTTAGTCGTCTTTGGATCCTTCGTTATCATTACCAAAATAATCAAATACTCTTTGGCCCATTTTCGTTCCAATCTCGGCCTGCAGCTCTTCTAAAGGAGCTTTTTGCACGGATGATACCGACCCAAATTCCTTTAGCAGCTTTTGCGCTGTTTTCTTGCCTATTCCTTTAATTTGTGTCAGTTCTGTTTTAATCGTTCGTTTTGAACGTTTGTCACGGTGGAAATTAATCGCAAAACGATGCGCTTCATCCCGTATCCGCTGCAAAAGCTTCAATGCCGAAGATTTCTTTGGAATCATTATGGGTTTAGACTTGCCCGGTACAAAGACCTCTTCCAGGCGCTTGGCCAAACCTATAACTTCACACTCTCCATAAAAGCCAATTTCTTTCAAAGCTGCAACTGCACTACTTAATTGTCCTTTCCCCCCGTCCACAACAATCAGATCCGGAATATGCTGTTTTTCCTTCATTACGCGGCTATACCGGCGTTCCAGCACCTCTTTCATGGAGGCAAAGTCATCGGGACCCTCAACTGTTTTTATGTTAAATCTTTTATACTCGCTTTTTCTTGTGCGGGCATCCACAAAACAGACCATTGAAGCCACCGGGTCGCTCCCCTGCAGGTTAGAGTTGTCGAAACACTCGATGCGCCGTGGCAGGCGGTCTAAATCCAGTTGCTCCTTAAGCTCCCTTACCGAATGGGGAATGCGTTTCCGGGCGGCTTTCTCCTTTTCCA
>CAYXVW010000071.1:0-10609 GCA_964468695.1 uncultured Balneolaceae bacterium
TCTATAAATGGGCGGCTGCTTTCTCCAATATAAAGCGATGAACTTTCATACTTTCGGTTCTCTTTCAAAGTAAGTTCATACGCTATTCCTTCACAGTCTGCACATGGAATAATGCTGCTATAGGTTGATCCCACCAAGCTCTGAACAGTAGAAGATGGATTGTTATTGGAAGTATCACATGCAGAAAATAGCGCTATTATAGCTATAAAAAGAACTATTCTGTTTTTCATCGACCGCTAAATTAATATTGTTATTATCCTTTAGCTTTTAGTAGTCTCTTCGAAACTTGTTGTCCCGAACAATTTATCCAAAATAAAATTCAGTATTCAATAGAAAACCCCGGCTTATCACCGGGGTTTAATGAATGACTTATATTAAATTTGGAGATCAGCTATCCGGATCCAGAATATTTTCAATCCGCTGTTCTACATCCGCAAGGTGTACACGGGTTGCCCGGTCGCTGACCTGATTCTGAGTACGCTGAACATCCCTTTGCAATGCTTCCAGCTGATCACGTACTATGGGGCGGATATCAGACTGACTAACATCTACATCAGTCCATCCGTAGTATTCTTTCATCTCCTCGGACACATCCGGGAGTTCCTCCGTCATCAGGTACTCCATCCGTTCGATATAAGCACGCTGTAAGTTCCGGCGGTGCACTCCAATAGTGGTATTATTGTTGAGTTCGCTCCAGATAATGCTTCTGACATCATCCATCATTTCAAAAGCATCATAGGTATCGTCACTACTGCGGGCATCGAACTCAATGAGCCGGGCAATGCGCTGTGGATTGGTAAGATCATTAAGCACATTTACCTGGGCGCTACGCAAATTATTAACGACCGTAGACTGATTTATCCGATCCAGGATGTCTTCATTAAGCATCCATTCAGGGGTTGAAAAAGCAAATTCCTCCAAAAATGTCATCGCCCTTTCCTGGGTTTCCCTGGGCACAAACTGATAAACAGGACCATTCTGACTATAGGTTTTATGATCTTCATAGACACCGCCCACATTTTTTGTCACGTGTCCCATATAGCGCCCCCACTGAGTTACCACATTATCGTAGAGCTCTTCCAGCTCATCGAAGTCGGTCCCCTGGCGGTGAGTCCACTCGATAAGGTTATCGGTAATGCGTTTAAGGTTTTCAATACCCAACTCACCAGCTTTCATGGCATCATTACCGAGATCTTCATTTTGAGACCGGGGATCAATCTTGCTGCCCGTTTGACGTCCATAGAAGTAACGAGGATCATCAGCTCGCTCGCGCGTCCATTTATTAAGAGTACTCTGCTGCTCTTCCTGACTCATATCCTCGGGGAACCAGGTATACCCCCACTTAATTGACCATTCATCATATTCACCAATGGCCGGACCAAAACTTTCCACTCCGTCACCGGGCTGGGCGATATAGTTAAAACGAGCATAATCCATAATAGAAGGAGCGGTTCCATGCTCTTCTGTAAAGCTTGGAGATCGCAGCGAATCTACCGGATAAGCATAGCTGGAACCCCAGTTGTGAGGAAGGCCCAGCGTGTGTCCCACTTCATGGGCCGATACAAACCGAACCAACTCTCCCATTACTTCATCCTCGAATTGTACCGAACGGGCCTCTGGATTGGCAGCTGCCGTTTGCACAAAATACCAGTTCCGTAATAGATTCATCACGTTGTGATACCACAAGATATCACTTTCCAGAATTTGTCCCGTTCGCGGATCGTGTACATGCGGTCCCTGAGCATTGGGAATATCATTTGCTATATATCGTATTACCGAATAGCGAACATCTTCGGGTGTGAATTCCGGATCTTCCTCTTCAGAGGGAGGCTCCTTGGCAATAATGGCATTTTTAAAGCCAGCTTCCTCAAATGCTTTCTGCCAATCTTCTACGCCTTGTTTGAGATAGGGACGCCATTTCTCCGGCGTGGCCGGATCGATATAATAGACAATGGGCTCTTCCGGTTCTACGAGCTCTCCATTGAGATAGGCTTCCTTATCTTTAGGCACCAATTCATATCGCGTCACAAACTGTTTTTCGTCAGCCCGATGCCGCTCACCACCATATTTAATTTGTTCGATCGAAAAGTATCCAACACGATCATCAACGACTCGTTTCTCCATCTGTTCATCCGGAAGAAGAATCATCGACTGATTCATCTCCAGAGAAATAGTTCCTGTAGGAGCGTCATCCGGGGGACTACCGGACTCATAGGTCAGGATATGACGGGTTTCAATATTTTCCGGATAGGCACGGATACTGTCGATCAAACTGCGTTCTCCATCCAGACGACGTACTTCAAACTGTTTTCGCTGTCCATCACTCAACCCGCTGATCAATGGTACATCGGAAGTAAAAAAGTCGGTTACTTCAATAACTTTGGTATTTCCCGAAGCTGAATCTTTTTTGATAGTTTCTATATCAAAACTATGTACGATTGGTTCGTAATTATTATTCTTTACAGATTCATAAATGGGATTATTTTCATCTGCGATACTTTCGTATGATACATGGCGCAACAAAATATTATCATCCTTTTTCTGCCAGCGTACTACTTGTTGAGAACGGGCTTTCATGCCTGCTCCTCCAAAGCTAAGATCATTTTGAGTACCGGCGATACGACTAACCAGCAACATCTCCTGATTCAAAACCGAATCGGGGATTTCATAGTAATATTTATTATCTACTTTATGTACCGTAAAAAGCCCCTCATCCGATTGAGCCTCATCTGTTATAACATCCTCATAGGCTTCATAATCCCCATTTTCTCCGTTCTCCTGTTGCGAGGTGGCCTCATCGGGACTTGTTGTTTCTTTAGAAGAGGCACAACCTGCTACCAGGCCAATTGATAGCAGTAGCACCACCCATCCTTTATGGCACAAAAGATTCAAATAATCCATATTTGTTATACGTTAATTAGAGTTATTCTTATTGACTGATATTGTGCAAAAAGTTCCTTTGAAAACAACAATGAGTCAACAACAAAAGCTTATTTAGATGTAAAAAGATTTAATAATAAATCCTTTTAATTTTTTAACTATACAAAAACCTCTGTCATTATTATAATGTCACCACATTGCAATTTCTAATAGCAAGAATATTTCATTATTAGTCAAATACCTTCAGCTTTATTACATTTAGGCTACTATGGGAAAAAATCCAGCAAAACCACTTAAACACCTTCTCTACTTTTTTAAAGACTTAAAACAGGTTGGGGCTGTTGCACCCAGCTCTAAATTCCTTGCTAAAGACTTGGTAGCTCGCTTTAAAAAAGAGTTAGCTGATGGAAATTGTAGTCCCCTCAATATTTTAGAAATCGGTCCGGGTACGGGTCCACTGACTAAACAGATTGTCAAATATTTACGTCCCCAGGATAAACTGGATGTGGTAGAAATCCATAAAAAGTTTTTCCAAATTGTTAAAACCCGGTATCGGCAATCTAATATCCAGGCATACCATACAGATATTTTACAGTTCCAACCGGATTACAAATACGATTTTATTTTTTCCAGCTTACCCTACGAAAATATGCCCGCTGCGGTCAGTCAGGAAATATGGAAAAAAAAGCTAAGCTTATGCACTGAAGATGCTTGCATTAGCTATTTCAAATACGTGAAATTTCGAAATTTCAAGAGCGATTTTGAAGAAGAAATTGTCCGAAAATACGGACGTAATAAAAAGTTTGTCCTCCTCAATTTACCTCCGGCCAAAGTATATACGCTTGAAGTTAACGGAGAAGAAACCTCTATCCCTGCTGTGGATAATTTGAGTGTAGCCTGATTAAAAGAAAATTACATTCAACAGCGAAAGCAGAATACTAAAGCCAAGCGCCCACCAAAAGTTATCGATATCTACCCCATCAACCAATGCGGCAATCAATAGCAGCATTAGTGCATTGATTACCAACAGAAAGAGTCCCATCGTTAGAATGGTAATGGGTAGTGTCAAAAATATAACTACAGGCTTAATAAAAGCATTTACAATCGCAAGTAAAATGGCGGCGCCAAGTGCTGCCCAATAGTTTTTTATGTGTATTCCCTTCAGTACGTAACCAATAGCAAAAATCCCTATGCTGTTCACCAGTATTTTCGTAATCATATTTTTCCTCTATTCTTTATAATTAGGGTTTGGTACTTTTTACGGGAGTTTTACCTTAATGTTTTGAAAATATTACGAACTAAACTTACTCCTTTACCCGGGTTGTCCACAAAGTTATCCACAACGAACCCCTAGGGTGTGGATTTATGTGGATAAGTCTACGTTTTGAAGACGACGTGAGTTATAAACTACGTTTACAGAGCTGAATGCCATGGCTGCTTCCGCCAGTAATGGATGCATCATTCCCACCACAGCTAACGGAATCATCACTACATTATAGAAAAAAGCCCAGAAAAGATTCTGTTTTATTTTTTTAAAGGTGGCATTGCTAAGCTTCACCGCCTGAACTACCGAGGTCAAATCTCCGCGAACAAGTACAATATCCCCGGATTCTATAGCCACATCGGTGCCGGTTCCAATAGCGATCCCAATATTTGCCTGCGTCAGTGCCGGTGCATCGTTGATACCGTCTCCCACCATGGCCACTTTCTTACCCTGCTTCTGCAATCGCTTAATCTCTTCGGTCTTCTGGTCCGGCATCACCCCTGCCACTACTTCATCTATACCTACCTGTTGAGCCACAGCCCTGGCCGTTCGCTCATTATCTCCTGTAATTATAACCGGCGTCATGCCCATGGATTTCAGTGCAGATATCGCCTCCTTACTGTCCTCTTTAATTGGATCGGCTACGGCTATAATACCAATACACTTTTTACGAGCAGCAATAAAAACAGCGGTTTTGGCCTCTTCCTCTAATTTCCGGGCCCCGGCTATCTTTTCTTCCCCGATATCGATATTATGATCTTTCAGCAAGTTGGGCGTTCCCACCAACACTTCCTGCCCATCTATTTGGGCACGGATCCCCTGACCCGTAACCGCCTCAAAACCTGAAGCCTGGGGAATATTCAACTCTTTTTCATCGGCGTGACGAACGATCGCCTCCCCAATTGGATGCTCCGATCCTTTCTCCACGGCCGAAGCCAGGCGCAAGACCTCTTCATCCGAAAACTCTTCGAAGGCAACTAAATCGGTAACGGATGGATGCCCTTTGGTAATAGTTCCCGTTTTATCGAGTACGATATGATCAATCTCCCGAAGAAGCTCTACTGCTTTTCCCTGCCGAATTAAAATGCCATTTTCAGCTCCCATTCCGGTTCCAACCATTAGCGCCGTTGGCGTTGCAAGTCCCAATGCGCAGGGACAGGCAATGACCAGTACCGCAATTGCAGCAAAGAATGCAAGGGGGACTGCACCCATTTCAGGATTGACCCAGGGAGTAAATCCCGATGCCCAAAGCGCGATCTGTCCAAAGAAGTCCGGGAAAAGCATCCAGGCCGCCCACGTAACTACTGCAAGCCCAATAATAGTCGGTACAAAAATGGCCGTTATCTTATCAGCAAACTCCTGTATCGGGACTTTGGAACTCTGTGCTTCCTCTACCATCCTGATAACCTGATTCAGGAAGGTCTCCCGACCTACTTTTGTAGCTTTTACTTTAAGGGTACCATTTTTATTAATAGTTGCGCCTATTACCTCGTCCCCTTTTTCCTTGCGTACGGGCATAGATTCTCCCGTAGCAAGTGATTCATCCACCCGGCTTTCCCCTTCGACTACTTCTCCGTCAGTCGGAATTTTGTCACCCGGTCGGACAACCATGATATGTCCCGCTTCAAGGTCCGATACCGGTATCTGTTCCTCTTTGCCGTTACGGATAATGGTTGCCTCCTTAGCTTCGAGCGTCAGCAGTTTCTTGATCGCTTCAGAAGCACGTCCCTTCGCTTTGGCCTCTACATAACGTCCAGTCAAATGAAATGCCATGATCATGCCGGCAATTCCGGCAAAGCTATGAAATGGTGGAGCCAGCCCGAACGTATGCAATAGGGCGACCACTCCCGTTGCCAGAGATGCCAGCGTACCCATGGCAATAAGTACATCCATATTGGGAGATCCTCCACGAGTTGACTTCCACGCTCCCCGAAGAGTTTCCCATCCTGGATAGAAAATCACCACTCCCGATAGCAATATCATTCCTCCATGATATAAGGCCTCCCCTCCTATGGTCCATCCCCATATCATTTCAGGAAGCATCCAGAGAATTATTGGGATCGTGATACCCCATGACCACCACATTTTCCGGCGAGCACCGTTAAATTTTTCATCATCAGAATCCGCCCCTATTGTTGATTCTTCTGCTGCCTCTTGCTCTTCTTTTACTTCATAGCCCGCTTTTTGAATAGCCTGGATGAGCGCCTCATCTGTAACATCACCATTTGAAAATTCAACAAAAGCCTTTTCCGTAGCCAGATTAACCGATGCTTTTTGTACACCTTTTACCTCAGACAGATGCTTTTCTACACTATTGGCACAGCCGGCGCAGTGCATACCTTCGATTTTCAGGGATTTTTTATTTGCCATAACCCAGGTTGCCAGATTTACTATTATTCATACTCATCAGTTTCCAATGCGAGTAATAAAATAACGTTTAACTCGCCCAGGATTGTTACAATCTATTAGGTATAATGTGTAAAACTTTTAGGTATTACCAACAACCTGGTGGGCTGATAAATTAACGGATAGCATCCAGTGACTTTCGGTCAGTTTCATCCATTTGTGATCTAAAATCGCTGACCGTTTTGCCGGTAGCCTTTTTAAACTGGTTGGAAAGGTATTGGACACTGCTGTAATTAAGCTTCCACGCTATTTCACTGAGCGTCATTTCCTGATATGTTAGTAATTCCTTCACCCGTTCAATCTTCAGCTGGATCATATACTGCTCTATGGTGGTCCCCTCAAGTTCCGAAAACCGATTACTCAGATAACTGTAATTCCGGTGAAGTTTTGCCGAAAGAAATGCAAGCTTTGGCGGGTTTTCCTCATCTTCAACCTTTTTCAAGTAGCTGATAAGGTTTGCCTTTACATCTTCGGTCAGGGCGGACTGGTTTTTATGGATCAGTTCGAACCCACTTTGACGTATTTTATCCGCAATATCATGAAGTTCATCCTCCGTAGGAGTCTCAGATATGACGGCTTCTCCGAGGTGTATGGAATTTACCTCATATCCGAGGTCGTTCAGCGCGCGCCGTACCGTTGAGATACAGCGATCGCAGACCATATTCTTAATTTTCAGCGAATACATAGTGTGTTTAACATCGGATTTATTCTTTTCGTTTAAACCCGATGAGTATTCTACTCAACCGTTACACTCTTGGCCAGGTTTCGGGGCTGATCTACATTGCATCCGCGATTAACCGCAATATAATACGACAGCAGTTGGAGCGGAATAGAGGTCAACAGTGGAGAAAGACAATCCTCGGTTTCCGGTATCGGGCAATTAAATTCTGCCAGATCCATAACTTCTTCATTGTCTTCCCCGGTAATAGCAATGATACGTCCTTTGCGCGCCTTAACCTCCTCGATATTACTAATCATCTTATCATTGGTATGATCGGTAGCCGCAATAACAACAACGGGCATCATTTCATCAATAAGGGCAATAGGTCCGTGCTTCATTTCTGCTGCGGGATAGCCTTCAGCATGAATATAAGAGATTTCTTTAAGCTTTAACGCCCCTTCCAATGCCACCGGAAAATTATATGTTCTTCCGAGATACAGGAAATTCGGAGCATATGTGAACAGCTTTGCCATTTCTTTAATTGACTCACTGTTTTCAAGGATCTGCTCTACTTTTCCGGGAATCCGGTCAAGTTCTTCAATAAGCCGAGCGGCATATTCCTTTTCGATAACACCTCTTTTTTGTCCCAGTAAAATAGCCATCATAGCCAGTACAGAAACCTGGGTAGTAAATGCCTTGGTTGAGGCCACCCCGATTTCCGGTCCAGCATGGGTATATACCCCCGCATCAGTATCGCGGGCAATGGTTGAACCGACGACGTTACAGATCCCCAAAGTAAGTGCTCCCCGCTCCTTCGCCGTACGCAATGCTGCCAGTGTATCTGCGGTCTCTCCACTCTGAGAAACAACCAACATCACATCATCTTCATCAATAAGGGCTTCCCGGTAACGAAACTCTGAAGCGTATTCAACCTCAACGGGCAACTTAGCCAGATGTTCAAACAGATATTCTCCCAGCAGTGCAGAATGCCAGCTGGTTCCACATGCCGCGATGACCAGTCGTTTGGCATTGACTAATTTATCCAACACATCAACAAGACCGCCAAGCTGAATAGAATGGTTTTCAACATCCAGGCGGCCACGTAGGCAATCGGCGATGGCACGGGGTTGTTCAAAAATCTCCTTGAGCATAAAATGAGGATATCCGCCCTTCTCAATCTCCTCAACACTCATGGCGAGCTCATGCACCTTCTTTGTGAGCGGTACATCCTCAATGGTTTTCACTTCATAGCCATCTTTAGATACCACAGCTATCTCACCATCATCCAGGTAAACCACCTTTTTGGTATGTTCGACAATAGGTGAGGCATCCGATGCTACAAACATTTCGCCATCTCCGATTCCCAGCAACAACGGAGAACCTTTTCGTGCTACCACAATCCGATCGGGCTCTTCCGTATGCAAAATGGCCAGGCCATACGTGCCCACGACTTGCTTCAAAGCCATCTGGACAGCCTGCTCAAATGTTAAATCATCGCCATTACCGTTTTCGTAAATTTCTTCAATAAGCTGGGCAACAACTTCGGTATCCGTATCCGTATGAAAGGTTCGTCCTTTATTTATGAGTTCTTTTTTCAGAGAATTATAATTTTCTATAATTCCGTTGTGTACGAGCGCGATCTTACCGGATTCACTAACATGAGGATGCGAATTAATATCATTGGGCTCACCATGTGTGGCCCACCGTGTATGTCCAATACCTATTTTACCATTTGAAGGGTTGGCCTCAAGCTTATTTTTCAGGATCTGAACCTTACCTTTGCCCTTCTTGATGTCTAATTCGCCATTTAACAATGCAACGCCGGCAGAGTCATAACCACGATATTCCAACCGCTGAAGCCCCTTGACAATAATATTACTAGCTTGCTGTTCTCCAATATATCCTACAATTCCGCACATAAATAGTATCTAAAGTTTTTGATCTTTTTTATTATACTGTCTCTCTGTCAAAAAAATAACCTACTAAATTTATCATTCTGACAGGGATTTTAAAATAGTTATATTAAAATTATTAAAAGGGAAGATTGCATATGACATTATGTTTTTTTGAAGATGAAAAGCTTTCTAATTTTCATCCCCTTGCCCTCAGTCGGCCGATTGATGATCTCCGTATCGGAATCTTCACAATCAGGGAAAAATGGATGCATGCTTTAGATGCAGATTCCTTTGCCCGTACTGTGCGGCCAAATCTTCAGGGTGTTTTTGAGGCCGGCGAAATACATTCTGACCAAACCTGTTTATGGATTAATGCTCGTTACCTTCCCTCCGACGCGCTGCTGGAAGAAGTCAAAAACCTAAACAATGGTACTTGTCTTCGATTTGATTCTACTGTTATAGCCGCGCGCGTTGATGGCCAAATATCCCAAAAATGGGTAGAGGAAGGGAACCCTGATTTCAGTAATCTGCTCGTAGTAGAATCCCAGTCTTTCGACTGCCTCGAGCATCTTTGGGACCTCTTCCAATTTAATGGCCGGGAAATTATAGGTGATTTTCGGCTCGCAGGTTCCAATGACTCAGAGAATATATCCATTTCTCCGGCAGCAACCCTTGAAAACCGTAAGAATATTATCCTGAAGAATGGTGCTGAGATTGAAGCCGGCTGTGTAATTGACGCCCGGGAAGGACCGGTATATATTGGAAAAGATGTCACGATCATGGCGGGTTCTGTACTCCGTGGGCCCATAGCGGTCTGTGAAGGATCTATTGTAAAGACCGGGGCTAAAATCTATAAGGACACCACCATAGGACCGGTTTGCAAGGTTGGCGGAGAGGTAAGCAATACTATCTTTCACTCCTATTCGAATAAAGCTCATCACGGCTATATAGGAAATTCTGTAGTGGGACAATGGTGTAATTTCGGTGCGGGCACCACCGTCTCCAATCTGAAAACCAACTACAGTAATGTAAGAGTTCATGATTGGGAAAGCGGCAATGAAGAAGACAGTGGGCAACAATTTGTCGGGATGATCATGGGCGACCATTCTAAGACGGCCATAAATGCGGTTATCAATTCCGGCACCGTGACCGGTGTCAACTGCAATATTATTTCAAGGGACTTTCCGCCCAAGCTTATTCGCTCATTCAGCTGGGTAGGATCCAACGTTATACAACCCTACAAGCTGAATAAAGCCCTGGAAACCATGGAAATAATGATGGGCCGCCGGGATGTGAGCATTACGGAAGACTACAAAAATATGATGCGCACTATCTTTAATAACCGGCAGGAACAATAACAATAATCGGCAAATGAAATAAGGTATCCAAAGAAATATTTTCAATTTAGGTTGAACTTTCTCTGTAAAGCTTCCTATATTTGAGAGCTTTAAACCCAAGCCCAAGTGGCGGAATTGGTAGACGCGCATGCTTCAGGAGCATGTG
>CAYXVW010000072.1:0-10537 GCA_964468695.1 uncultured Balneolaceae bacterium
AGAACAATTTGTATTGCTTTGGGGGGAAATGGCATCGGCATGGGGCATCAATAAGACTATGGCACAAATTCATGCCTTGCTCTATGCAGAGACTGATCCTTTGGATACGGATGCCATTATGGATCAACTGGATATCAGCCGGGGAAATGCCAACATGAATCTCCGGAATCTCTTGCAGTGGGACCTCATTCATAAAGTCCATTTCAAGGGAAATAGAAAAGACTATTACACGGCAGAAAAGGAAGTCTGGAATATCGTTTCTACTATCATCAGAGAACGACAGCAGCGCGAGGTAGCGCCAATTACACAAAATCTGAATGAATGCCTGCAGCTTTTTGAAGAAAAGGAACAGCTGTCGGAGGAGGAGGAAGCATTCAAAGAACGTATAGAAAACTTTACTGATTTTCTGAATATGTTCGATCGCTTTACCGAAGCCTTGCTACCCTATATCAATAAGCGCAACCTGAAATTCCTAAAGCACTTGGTGAAACTGGCTGAGATGAAACATTCTATTTCCGATACCAGTACCTCATCAACAGAAGCAAACAATACAAATGAGTAACAAATCTACAAGAGAAATTGGTCGCGAGGGGGAGGAATTAGCTGCGGCCTATCTTGAATCCAAGGGATATACTATCCTGGATCAAAACTATCACTTCATGCAGGCAGAAGTTGATATTGTAGCCTATGATAATAAAGCATGTATTGTGTTTGTTGAGGTTAAAAAAAGATCTTCCAACCGCTACGGAGAACCTGAAGAGTATATTGACCAGGAAAAGAAGGAAAATATTTATAAAGCGGCCGAAGCGTGGATATATGAACGAAAAATGGATGGAGCTCCTATTCGATTTGACGTTATCTCCATTATCCAGAAATCAAATGAAGCCCCAAATATTAAACATTTTGAGCGTGCCTTTACTCCGGGACGAAATTAACACCTGAAGTGCTCAAAATTTCTTTCGTTGCGTTTCATCCCTTTTTTAAGGTATCTTTTAACTAACAGATATAAACTTCTACCTAGAACAGGGCTGTATGAATCTTCAGCAATTCAATCCACTTAGATGGCGAAAATCATTCCTCGGGATCATACTTGGAGGATTCCTGTTCATATGGTTTGCATTTATTGATACTTATAGCATATGGACGCGAATTCAACTCAACCGCCAGATGAATGATCTTCAGGAGAAGAAACAGGAGTTGCAGGAAGAAACCCATATCCTTAGAGAGAAAATTGACAATTTAAAAACCGATCCCAATCTCCTGGAACGAATTGCACGAGAAGAATATGGCATGAAAAGAGAAGGAGAAACCGTATATAAAATAAAGGAAGTAGATTAGTCTTTTCGTATTTTACACTTCATTTCTTAGAACATCTGCCTTATACTAAGCTATCTCTTATTTATCAATTTGTGGGTCTTTTTGCTCCCATAATTCATTTCGGTGCTCAGCAATATCGTTAAATGGACAGAAGTCAAACATATCCCAAAAGAAACTTTGTACTGTGCGGGTGGATATTCCTACTTCTTTGTTTGACTTTCGCACCAACCGTAATAGGTCAGGATAGAGGCCAGCCCACAGATCCCAGCAGCCAACAGCGACAGCAACGGCAGCAGCAACAAGGGCAAGGTGGAGGCATTCCAAACCAGCCCGAACAGGAAGGGCAGATAAACTTTCAATCAAGTGACTCACTGGTTTTTGTTTTTGACACCAGCCGCACAGCTACGCTCTATGGGTCAGCATCGGTTACCCATACTTCCGGGCAGCTAAAGGCGGGGAAAGTGTCAATGGATATTGATAACAATCTTGTAAGCGCTAATACCCAAACACCGGAAGACACTCTTTCAAAACCGGTTCTCGTTCGTGAAAATGACGAGGTGCGCAGCGATCGTATTGACTATAATTACAAAACCGAGAAAGGTCGATTTGAAGTAGCTCGGGTAAATATCCAGGATGGCAATATCATTGGCACTCGCGTAAAGAAAACAGACCCGCACGTCATCTTTCTGGAAGATGCCATCTACTCCACCTGTACACTCGATCACCCGCACTACTACATCAAGGCCGACCGTATGAAGGTAGTAGATGAAGAAAAAGTCTTTTTCCAGCGGGCGCGCCTGTATATTCTGGATATTCCCTATCCGCTTGTTTTTCCCTTCGGATATTTACCGGGACGGTTTGACCGGCAGCAATCGGGACTCCTGGAGCCTACTTACGCTTTTCAAAACAAGCAAACAAGGGGATTGGGACTTCAAAACCTCGGGTGGTTCCAATATTTTAATGACTATATAACGGGGCAAGCTTCTGTCGATATCTTTACCTCGGGTACTTATTTTGTAGATGCACAAACAAATTATCGCCTCCGCAACAAGTTCAACGGCGGTATTCAGTTAGGATATTCTAAAGAACGTCAGGGACTAGAGCCAACGGATCCTGGCTTTTCTACCAGCGTACAGAAAAGACTCAGCATTTCTCACCAGCAGGATATTTCCCCCTATGCCAGTTTTAATGCCAATATAAACCTGCGTACCGCAGATTATTACCAACAAAATTCTTACGATCCCACTGATCGGGCGGAAACCAGCACCAGTTCTAACATCAATTACCGCTACCGTCATCCGGAGAACCTCTATAATTTCAATGTTTCTGTCCGGCAAAACCAAAATTTCAAGACGAACAGAACGCGTCTCTCCGGACCTGATATGAATTTCAGCTTAAAGCGATTCTCCCCTTTTGAGAACAGCCAGACGACCTCCCAAAATTCCAAGTGGTATGAAAATATTTCATTGAGCTATCAAAATACCCTTGACTCGGAGTTTGACTACTCTCCGATCCACCAAGACTCTGCCCGCTACAATTGGTTTGAAGCCCTTCGGGATCCTGCCAAATACGAAGAGGCCACGGGCAATTCTGAACATTATGAATACGGATTTCGCCAGCAGGCCGACATCAGCCTGGGACAAATTTTATCCAGTCGCTTTGTTAATTTGAGTGCTAGTGCCAATTATAATGAATACTGGTTTCCCCAAACAACGCGAAAGTCTTTTAATCCCGATTCCAACAGGGTCGAAGAAGAGCGAATAAGAGGATTTACGACAGCGCGTGATTTTTCAACAGGCCTGAACTTCTCCACTACCGTTTATGGACTCATGAATGCCAATATCGGCAGCTTTGAGAGCTTCCGGCACACAATACGTCCTTCCGTGTCCCTTAGCTATCGTCCCGACTTCAGCAACGATTTCTGGGGCTTTTATCGCACTGTACAAACTGATACCACTGAACAAGCAGATGGTACCGTGCCCACCCAGCGATACTCAATTTTTGAAAACGAAGTTTTCAGTGGTCCCGGCCGGGGAGAACAGCGGTCGCTTGGATTTAGTATCGACAATACTTTTGAAGGAAAACAAGTTAAGCGTGATTCCACGGGTGAAAAACAAGAAAATGTTGTTCGGCTAATTGACCGGCTCAGCCTTAGCTCAAGTTATAATTTTGCCGCCGACAGTCTTAAACTGGCTGATTTAAATACATCATTTTCTGCAAAAATCATTGATGGCATGAATATACGTGCAAATGCACGATTTAACTTTTATGAACGCAATGAACAGGGAACAAAAATTGACAAATTCTTGCTGACTAACTCGGGCAAACCATTTGAAATGACTCAATTCTCTGCCAGTACAAGCTATTCCTTTAACTGGGGCAGAAGTAGCGGGCTCCAAACCAGTAACCGGGAGCCAAACTACCCGGAGAATTACGATCCGCTCAACCAAAGCATATTTCACCCGGTTGATCCCCATTTTAACCGACAACCGGTACAGGATTTTAGTTCTCCCTTTTCCTTTTCCGTCAACCTCAGCTACCGCTGGAACTTAAATCCTACAGGATCAAACCAGACCTCTGCTACAATAAATGCCAGTAATATTAACCTAAAACTTACTCCCAAGTGGGATTTCCGTACTCAAATTGGCTATGACTTTGTACGTAAAGAATTGACCCCCTCCCAGTTTTCTCTTAATAGGCGCCTGCACTGCTGGAATCTTTCATTTACTATGAATCCCTTTGGAGAATCACAGTATTATTTCTTTTCTCTCCGCATTGATGCTGGTCGATTGCAAGGTATTATTCAAAAACTTCCGATCCTCAATAACCTGGAACGAAGCTCAAGTCCCACCGGTCGCGGAGCACCCCGCGGATTTTAATCCTCCCGGCTTTCCATATATTTCACAACGTATTTCCCCAGAACGTCAAACTCCAGATTGACGGAATCTCCTGTTTCTCTGCCATTCAAGTTCGTATGATTATAGGTATAGGGAATGATGGCAATAGTAAATTGGGAATCCCTTTCATTTGCCACCGTAAGACTGATACCATCCACGGCTATACTTCCACGCCCTACAATAAGGGATTGGTATTCATCCGGATAGGAGATAGTAAACAGATAATCAGTCCCCTCCTGTTCTATTTTTTCAACGGTACCAATTGCATCTACATGCCCCTGCACCAAATGCCCATCCAATAATTGATCGGGGCGGAGCGAGCGCTCTAAATTAATAGGATTATTTTCCCTTAAATCACCTATGTTTGTTTTACGGAGGGTTTCTTCTACACTTTGTACCGTAAAGCCGTTTTCATCAAACGCAGTTACGGTGTGGCAAACCCCGTTGATGCTAATACTTTGATCGACCTGAAGCTGGTCTGAAAATTCACACGCAATAGTGAGCTCTTTGCCACCCTGCAAGTCCTTTATCCTCGAAATCGTACCAACCTCTTGTATAATTCCTGTAAACATATGCTAGCTCTATGTTAAAAGTATCCTGTAAACAACAAATCCTGGCCTACCTGTCGCCATTTCACTTCTCTGAATTCCATA
The DNA here is from genome assembly GCA_964468695.1 of uncultured Balneolaceae bacterium. GTDB lineage: Bacteria > Bacteroidota > Rhodothermia > Balneolales > Balneolaceae > Fodinibius. The sequence continues at coordinate 4,868 of CAYXVW010000072.1, forward strand.
ATCTCCTCCATCCTGTTGATACCAACGCCCAGCACCGATTTGGTGCCTCCCCCCAACATCTTGGGAGCTATAAAACATTCCACCTTATCAACCAGTTGCTCGCTTAGCAGTGCAGAATTCAGATTTTGTCCACCTTCTACCAAAATAGATGTAAGAGGCAATTTTCCCAGCTCTCTAAGCGATTTCTTAAGATCAGTATGCCCTTCCTTTTCATCAATAAGCAAGGTCTTACCCCGAAAATAATCTGATTTTAATATACTGAGCATTGGATCGGCTTCATTAGCAAATTTTTCCTCATTATGGGTCAACACAATGGTCTTTTCCTCATATTGATCAGTAAAAAGATTTAGATCATCCGGCAACTTCAGGGGGCCGTCTATCACAATCCGATGGGGCTGACGTCCCTCTACATGTCGCACTGTAAGGCGGGGATTGTCCAGCAGAGCCGTATTACGCCCCACCATAACCGCATCATACCGGCTGCGCCACTCATGGACCAATGTTCTGGATTGTCTACCAGTGATCCATTCCGAATTCCCATCCGGCGCAGCAATATAACCGTCCAGTGTCTGAGCAATCTTGAGGGTTACAAACGGTCGGTTAAACGTTTGATGATACAAGAAAAATTCATTTAGCCGCTTTGCCTCCTCTTCGAGTACTCCCACATCAACAGTAATATCTTGGTTGCGCAAGTACTCTATTCCCTTGCCGGCTACTTTGGGGGTAGGATCTTCCATTGCCACGACTACACGATCAATAGGAAAGTTCGCCAACATCTCACAACAGGGAGGCGTATTCCCCTGATGAGCACAAGGCTCAAGCGTTACATAAACCGTAGCATCCTCCAAAAGATCTGGATCAGCCACATCATCCACTGCATTTTGCTCTGCATGGGCCTGACCGTATCGTTCATGATATCCCTGCCCAATTTTTTTTCCCTCTGCCGATATAATGACACAGCCGACCATAGGATTAGGTGAAACATGCCCGGCCCCGTGTTCTGCAATTTCGAGGGCCAGTTTCATCCACTTTTCGTCTTTGTTGGTCATATTCCACCTTTTAAAAATAAGAGCAACTAATTTACAAGACTATCTAAAACAAAACAGGGCAAGAAGCATTCCCTCCTTGCCCTGTTAATTTACTATTAAACTATAATTTTCTATCCCCTTAACACCCGAGAACGGTTATCTACGATATCTGCATTCTCCCTCAGCTGCTCAATCCATGTATTCATAAAGGCAGCTCCTTTTTGTTGGCGAAGCGCATCACGAATTTCTTGCCGCTGCGATTGCGTCATATTACTGGGATCTGCTTCCTGCAGTGTCTCCACGCGAACAACAAAAACAGCATTGTTGCCTTCAATAGCACCGGATATATTGCCTTCTTCAAGCCCAAATATGGCTCCGACAACCTTCGGTTCGCGTCCCGCTCCCGGTATATTTGAGGCATTCATTGCAATACTCTCTGCCGATGAAACTTCCTTTCCGGCAGATTCAGCAAGAGAAGTTAAGTCATCATTCTGTTCTAACAGACCTTCAACACGTTCGCGCAATTGCTGTTTGCGCTTTTGTGTAGTCACTATTGAACGAATCTGTTCTTTAACTTCCTCAAACGGACGTACTCCGGCAGGCACAATATCATCTACCTTGATAACCACAAACTGATTAGATAGTTCGAGCGCACCTGAAATTTCGCCTTCGCTTGCGCTTTCAAGAAAACTCATAACCTGTTGACTCTCTCCAATACCCGGAATAAATCCTGAGCCTTTTGTTGCCGAGGTTTCCTGTTCTTCGAGTCCACGACGCTCGGCCTCTCCTTCGAAGCCGTCTTCCTCGGCAAAGAAGCTAAAGTCATCCGCCTCTTTTGCCCGTTCATCGACCGTATTAACAGGATCGGCAATAATATCCATACTAAAAACTACGAAGCTGACTTCGGAACCACTCTCTCCAACTTTCTTAAGCAGGTATAAGCGACCCTGTTCCGCGATTACTTCACTGACTTCTCCTACTTCTAAATCAATAACGGGTGTAAAGAGATCACGTATGTTCTCTTCCTCTACGGTTCTAACTGAATACTCTGTCGTAGATTGATAATTATTTAAAAACAGCGAATCACTTTCAGCCTGGGCAAAGTCATCCCGCAACTCTTCCATCTCCTGAAATGTGCGAGCTGTATCCTGGGCAGTCGGCGTCTTATCAAAGCTTACATAGCTAAATTGATAGGTTTCCTCGCGTTCAAACTGACTCGAATTATTATTGTAGTACTCCCGCAAGTCATCTTCCGTTACAGAGATCTCACTTTCTGCTACATCTGCATATGGAAACCGTACAAAAGCAATGTCGGCCGTAGTGTTTCTACGGATATACTCCTGTTCAATCTCATATTGGCTAACTTCCATCGAAGACTGCAGATAACTATTCATTTTCTGCTGGCGTCGTTTTTGACGCATTTGATCCTCGATAGCAATCCAAAGCTCCCGGTTTTCGGGTGATTCAATAGCCGTACGCAATGCCACCCGATCAATGGTACCATCCTCACCCTGGAATTGCTGACGGATAAATGGATCCGGGTTCTCACCCATAATCATATCCACCACCTCTTGATCCGTAACATTAATGCCCAGATCATTCATCTTTTGCTGGAGTAGTTTACCCGTTACCACTTCATTCCAGGCACGTTCTTCAAAATTAGCCCGAGTCTCTGGATCTACAGAATTACCCGTTTCCTGAGAATATTGCTCAATAAAATAGCTGATACGATTATTATATTCCTCAATTGAAATCTCTTCTCCATTTACCGAACCTAAAGACCGGGGACCCTGCATAATTGCATCAAAAAACTGGGTATCGGCCAGCACCCATAGAAATCCGAATGAGATAATAAGTACCCATAAGATTACACCGGTACTTTGCCTCATTTTATCCATTACACCCATAAATAAAACCTCTTATCTACTTCTTAAATTTTTCCAAAAATATTGTTTTCTACAGAATTGCTCATCTGCTTTCTAGCCTTTAAATATACAAGAAGCCTGTGCTAAGAGCAATTGAGCCTTTACTGAAATTTATTTCTTATTCAAGGGGATACAGAGATACAAAATTTAAAATACCTCGATGAGCCTCATATGCTTCAGGTATTTCCCTGGATCTTCGTTGATATTTTTGATGAGTTTCTCCATTTCTCCTGAAAGTCCCTCTAAGTTTTCATAAAGAGTTGGGTCATTTACCAACTTGCCCAGACTTCCCTCCCCATCATTAATTTTTATAAGGATCTCCTGCAGCTGCTTATTCGTTTCTGTCAGATCCCGGCTCAATACTTCAAGCTCCTGCACAGTTCCTTCCAAAGCTATCATCACAGAATCGATGCGTTCCTTATTTCGAGTACTTACTGTATCTACATTGGCTAAAAACTGCTGGGCATGTGTAATGCTTTGTTCCAGATCGGATCGCTTATGCCGGAAAAGGGTAGAAATCTCATCCGTGGTATTCTGTATATTCGTAAGAGTGGTATCCACTTTTGCCTGGGCTTCCTCATCAAAAAGTGTATTTAGCTCTTCAAGCAGATCGTTTAACTTTCCAAATGATTCGGATACATCCTCACTGAGCTGTCGGCCTTCCTCACTAAGAACCTCCATCATTCCACTCTCGTAAACACCTTTCATCCGGTCCTCATGTTCCAAATACTGATTGGCATCTCCCCGTCTAACGACTATTGCCTTTTCATCCAGCAGGCCGGAGGAACGAAGGTGTGCTTCTGAGTCCACAGGTATTTCTTTATCCAAACCAAAACTCATTGTTACCCTTACGCTATCTCCTTCAACGAGTGACATCCCTTTAACAGAACCTACCTTTACGCCGTTAATGTAAACATAACTTCCGGGAGTAAGTCCGTCTGCCCTTTCAAACTGGGTATATATTATTTTTGATTGGCGCAGAAGGGGCATATCTCCCATTATCCGGTATCCCAATACTGATATCAGCAGGGCAACCAAAATTGTTAGTGCAACCTTTAATTCATTACTTATTTTCAAAATAACTCCTGTTCGTTTCTAAATTTTATATTCACTGGCTGTTATAAAATCCATTAGTTCCTTATTATTACTTTCACGCATCTCCTCAACCGTACCATACCAACACAATCCCTGATTCTCTAGAAAAGCTACGTTATCCGCAATTTTCAGTACGCTGTGGATGTCGTGCGTTACAACGATGGAGGTAATATTTAAATTCTCCGCCATATAAATAATTAACTGGTTTATTTCTTCGGATGTTTGCGGATCCAGTCCCGATGTTGGTTCGTCATAAATCAGAAAATCGGGCTGTAAAATCGTTGCTCGTGCCAAGGCAACCCGGCGGCGCATTCCGCCCGAGAGCTCAGCCGGTGATCGATCGCCCGTACCTGCTAAGTTAACCATCTCCAGGGCTTCTTCCACTTTCTCGGAAATTTCTTCTTCCGTCAAATCAGAGAAATAGTGCAACGGAAAAGCAATGTTTTCAGCCGTATTCAGTGAATCAAACAGGGCCGAACCCTGGAAAAGAACGCCGAATCGCTGACGCATTTTGCGCAACTCCACATATTCAAGCTCAAAAATATTTTTGTCATCAATGATAACCTCTCCGGAATCCGGATACATGAGCGCATTCAGGTGCTTGACCAACACTGATTTCCCACATCCGGAGCGACCTATAATAGCAACAGTTTCTCCTTCGTCAATTTTAAAGGAAATATCTTCCCAAACAAGGTTAGAACCAAAACTTTTGCTAAGATTACGAATCTCTATCATAGATTTCTTCGAACATTATAGAAATACAGCGGCAAGTACAAAATCAGCTAATAATACATAAATACAGCTTAAAACCGTAGCTTGCGTTGTTCCTTTTCCAACTCCTTCAGCGCCCCCACTGGCATAATATCCTTTAAAACAGGAAACTGAAGTTATCACAAAACCGAATACAAAGGCCTTAAGTATACCAAATGTTACATCCCAGGGGAAAAAGAATTCGCGTGCACCGGACATAAACTCTGTCGGGGATATGGCACCGGATACATAACCAGCCGTAACGCCTCCAATAATACCTGAAGCGCTGGCAAATATATATAATATGGGAAACATGATAAGCCCCGCCAACACTCTGGGCAGAACCAGAAAAGAGACCGAATTAAACCCCATAGATTCCAGTGCATCAATTTGCTCAGTTACCCGCATGGTGCCCAGTTCTGTTGCTATACGCGCGCCCACCTTGCCAGCCAGTACCAAGCTGGTAATCACCGCTGCAAGCTCAATAAGTAACGACTCTGAAGTAATAGCCCCGATTACTGAAATGGGAATAAAGGCAATATCCAGCTGGTATGCAGTCTGTATGGTCATAACAGCTCCGGTAAACACCCCGGTGAGCAAAACGATAGGAACGGATTCATATCCTATCTTTAGCAGCTCACTGACCAGATTCTTTTTATATGTGTTTACCTCGTACAGCGATCGCAAAGATCTGTATAAGAGCAGGCTGTACTTTCCAAATTTTTCAAGTGATTCCATAAAATATCTTTTCTATATCAACCTTGGAAACTATTAAATTTCTATGTCGTTGTCATTTCGTACACTTTATTTTTTCAACTATATTGTAATCCTTCGATTATGCCAATAATATTTAGGATATGAAAAGTTTTTTT
>CAYXVW010000073.1:0-10516 GCA_964468695.1 uncultured Balneolaceae bacterium
ATTCTCCTTTGATGTAGCTTTGTACTTTCATGTTTTTTGTGTTTTGTATTAAATTCCTTGCTAAAAAGTATGAAATTCAGGAGTCAGGATTCTGAATGCTTGGTCTTTCCCCACGTTTCATAATTCACCGACTGGCTCGGTCGATCTTCAGGCTCCTTCCGCAGCGGTTCGCACTCTTTCAGCGAATCATGAAGCTGTCCGGGTAGTTGCTGATATAATTTCGTGCCCTCGGTTTTCCATTGGATCATTTCATCAGAAACATCTTTAACAATTTTGGCCGGATTTCCAACCACAAGTTTTCGCTTTGGGATTTGCATCCCTTCTTTCAAAAATGAAAGAGCTCCCACGATACATTCATCTCCCAATTCTACATTATCCATGATCACAGCATTCATCCCCACCAAGCAATTTCGTCCGATATGTCCCCCGTGAATGATGGCCCCGTGACCTATATGAGCATTTTCTTCGAGCACAACGGTTACGCCGGGAAACATGTGGATGGTGCAATTTTCCTGTACATTGCAGCCGTCCTTGATTACAATCTTACCCCAGTCACCCCGAATAGCGGCACCCGGAGCGATATACACATCTTTACCAATAACTACATTGCCCGTTACCACTGCTTGGGGATGGACGTAGGCACTTTCATGAATGACCGGTTTATACCCCTCAAACTCGTAAATCATGGTTTTGTTATTGGTTAATTGTTAATGGTTATTAGGATCATAATCAATATTAGGCTCTTTGCTAATGTGATCTTGTTTGGCCTTCTTTAAATAGGAGATGTAGCCATTTACTAATTTAATACAATCGGTTATTTGTTGGCTGAGATCCTCTACATTATCCTGAGTTAAATAGCTTTCGTCAAGAATACAGCTCAAATGATCTAGTACTCATAAAGTGATCCCCTGGCTTGTCTACAGAATTGAATGTTTTCTTGATAGTGAAATCGTCCATAACCCTCGGCAATATTTGCAGTTACAGAACGTGATGCTCGAATCATCTGATCTTTAAGTCTATATTTTTCTTCTTTAGGTAGGGTAGCAGAGAGTCTGGAAACTTTTTGTCTTATATCACGACTCATTTTCCAGACTTTGAGATCTTTAAAAGATGATATGTCTTTTGAACGGTTTGCCATTTACTATTAACCATTAACAAATAACTAAGTTAGGCTTTTTCTAAAACGACCGCCATGCCTTGTCCCACTCCCACACAGAGTGTACAAAGCGCATACTTCTTATTCTGCTCGTGAAGTTCAATGGACGCAGTTTGTAGCAGTCGTGCGCCCGACATCCCCAGTGGATGTCCCAGGGCAATTGCGCCACCATGCGGATTTACCCGCGCGTCTTCATCATCGATGCCCAGTTCGCGCAATACCGCCAAACTTTGAGCAGCGAAGGCTTCATTAAGTTCAATAATACCTATATCGTCAAGTGTTAAGTCAGTACGACCTAACACTTTTTTTGTTGCCGCAACCGGACCCATCCCCATTATTCGGGGTTCAACACCTACAACAGCCGAAGCGACGATACGAGCCAGCGGTTCAAGGTTGAAGTCTTTAATCGCTGAATCACCAGCTACCAGCATGGCACACGAACCATCATTAATTCCGCTGGCATTACCTGGAGTCACGGTTCCGCCCTCCCGGAAGACGGCCGGTAGTTTACTGAGAACTTCTACAGTGGTTTCTGGCCGAATAAACTCGTCTTCTTCAAAAATACTAGGATCTCCCTTTTGCTGCGGGATTTCCACCGGCATGATCTCCTTTGCCATACGCCCGCTTTTGGTAGCCCGGGCCGCTTTTTGTTGCGACCACGCCGCAAATTTATCCTGATCCTCGCGACTTATGTCATATTTCTCTACAATATTTTCGGCGGTTTCCCCCATTGCTTCACTACCATACTGCTCATCCATCTTGGGATTGACAAAACGCCATCCAAAAGTAGTATCATGCATTTCAGTGGTGCCGGAGTAGGGAGCTTCTCCTTTACCCAATACTATCGGCCCGCGAGTCATGTGTTCCATACCACCAGTAATAAACAGATCACCTTCACCCACTTTGATCGATTTGTAGGCTTGGACAGCACTGCTCATGCCTGAGGCACACAAACGATTTATGGTTTCTCCCGGTACTGAAGTGGGGAGTCCGGCCAGTAACGCGGCCATACGTGCTACATTGCGGTTATCTTCTCCGGCCTGATTGGCACACCCAAAGATGACATCCTCGATGCGTTCGGGATCAATATCAGAATTTCGATCCATCAGTTCTTCGATGGTCAATGCCGCTAAATCATCGGCCCTGATGGGGGAGAGTGCTCCCCGATATTTACCAATGGGAGTACGAATAGCGTCAATGATATAAGCTTCAGACATGATTTAGTAGAAAGTTTTAAGCCTTAAGTATTAAGTAAAATCAATTTGAAATTTCATTAAAGTGATAATCTTTGGTTCGGAAGACAGTTCCGCGGAAGAGGGCAACTTGTTCATCATCCTGATTGGTAATGCTGATGTTATAGACCCCAACGTGTCGACCGATACTGAGTTCATCTGTTTCGGCCGTGATCGTATCTCCGCCAGGTACTTTTTTTATAAATGAAATATTGTTTTCCATGGCTACTGCTACTCGTCCATAGCTATTAGATGCAAATGCCAGGGCGCTGTCGGCTAACGAAAAAGCAATTCCCCCATGTGAGACATTGAATCCGTTAACCATTTCGTCTCGGACCTTCATATCTAATTTTGCATAACCCGGTTTAATATCGACGATTTCAATGCCCAGCCACTGACTGAAGGCATCATCCGCCATCATTTTATCAACTACTTTTTGAGCTAGTTGTTGTTTATTCATAGAATACAAAATTCCGTATTCAGAGGTCAGAATGGTTTTAAAGAATTCTGAGTTCTGACTTCTGAATACTTTTTTTAATAAAATGTCTCTCCGTTACGGACTTTTCGCTTTAATAGTGGGTTTGGTCGGTATCGATCTTCACGATATTCTGTTTGCAGGGCAGTAAGTCGATCCAGTACATTTACAAGTCCAATCTCATCGGCCCACTTCAGCAATCCCTTGGGATAGTTGACCCCTTTGGTCATGGCTAGATCCACATCCTCAACAGTAGCCACATTCATAAATACCGCATCTGCTGCTTCATTGATTAGCATGGCTAAAATGCGATCGACAATTTCCTGTCCCAGTTCTTTGTCCTTGATTGGTTCGGAATTTTCGGCATCGTCACCATAGTCATAAAATCCTTTTCCGGACTTTTTGCCCAGATATCCGGCTTCAACCATCCTTTTTTGGGTAAATGAGGGCTTAAATCGGGGATCATAGAAAAATTCTTCGAAAACTGTTTCGGTCACTTTGTAATTTATATCATTACCGATGAAATCCATTAGCTCAAAGGGTCCCATTTTAAACCCTCCAATCTTTTTCATTGCCCAGTCAATAGTAGGAACATCGGCCACACTCTCTTCGAGTTGGCGAATGGCTTCGCCATAAAAAGGGCGTGCTACACGATTAACAATAAACCCAGGAGTATCTTTAGCCAAAACAGTTGTTTTGCCCCAGTTGTCGATAAGGGCCCGGGCGGTGTTGACCGTTTCTTCAGTAGTGGAAATACTGGGTACAATCTCGACCAACGGCATGATAGGCGCAGGATTAAAGAAATGAATTCCCAGGAAACGTTTCGGCTTTTTTAGTGCTGATGAAATTGCAGCAATAGACAAGGAAGAGGTATTTGTTGCCAGGATGCAATCACGTGATACAATCCCCTCCAGCCGCTGAAAGACATCTTGCTTGATTTCCAGATCTTCAACGACCGCCTCTATGACGATTTCGCATTGGTTGAACTTAGTAAGGTCATCCTCAAAATGGATCCGCTCCATAATGCCGTCAACTTTCTCTTGGGTCATACGGTCTTTTTCAACCTGTCGCTGCAGGATCTTTCGGAGCGAATGTTTTGCACTTCCCAGCTGATCACTGTAGGCATCGTACAAAAAAACCTGGTGTCCATAGGTGGATGCGATCTGGGCAATGCCTTGCCCCATGGTTCCGGCACCTACAACGCCTACAAAGTTATCTTCAGAAAGAGAGTTTGACATATATATTCTTATTTTCCTTTAAATTCAGGTTTTCGTTTTTCAAGAAACGATTGTACCCCTTCGTGATAATCATCCGTATTGCCAGCTTCAGTTTGTAGTTCAGCCTCCAGCTCAAGATGTTCGTCCAGGTTATTGGATAAGGACCGGTTAATTGCGCGCTTGTATAGACCAAAACCTTTAGTAGGCATAGAAGCCAGTTTTTGGCAAATGGATTGTGCTTCTTCCATCAGCCTGTCAGCTTCCACAGCTTTATAGATCAGCCCAATTTCTTCGGCTTTTTCCGGAGTGATCTTTTCATCCAGAAGATACATCGCATTTGCGCGTTGAAGTCCCACCAAACGTGGTAGAAAAAAGGTACCACCGCTGTCGGGAATCAGCCCAATTTTGCTGAAAGATTGAACAAAAACGCCCTCTTTAGATGCCAGGACAATGTCACAGGCCAAAGCCAGGTTTGCTCCTGCCCCGGCTGCTGTTCCGTTTACGGCACAAACAACGGGCTTTTCAAGATGGCGAATCGCTTTGATGATGGGATTGTAGCTTTTCCGAACAGTATCGCCGAGTTCATGCTCTTTTCCTTTATCGACGACTTCCGGCAGATCTTGTCCCACACAAAAGGCTTTCCCTTTTCCTGTTAAAAATACGCACCGAATTTCGTCGTTCGCTTTAGCTTCATCCAGTGCTTGCTGAAGCTGAACCGCCATAGGCTCAATAAAGCTATTAAGCTTGCTTGGGCGGTTAAGGGAAAGGGTTAAAACTGATTTTTTAATGCTGGATTCTACCAGTTTTTCACTCATAAATCCGTATCGATTAATTTTTAGTTTCCGTCTGGATTATAGCGATTGAAGCGGCTTAAAAATAGTTCATATTCAGTAGCTGTTTCGGGATAGCGCACGGTTGGCCCCGGATATTTCCATGCATCCTCAAACGAATAAATGGGATACTTTTCATTATCTCCTCTGATAAGGCTGGTGCCTATTTTCATCAAAGTCTTAGTTGTTTTACTGAGATTGAGCGACTTGGATCGAGGGAAATTGAATTCAGATTGCTGATATCCGGAAGGAGCCAAAAAATTCTGCAAAGAAGGGTTTTTTATTTCATTGATTGTTATTGAGGAAGAGGTATCGGGGACAAGATTGTCTCCCTCACGAACCGGTTGTGCAAGAGCACTCACTGTAGTGAATAAAAAAGACAGTATTATGCTAATGAATAGTATTGAGTATTTCATGCTTCATATACATTTAAAATGTTCAAACGGCTCATCACAGGCATGGCAGTAATATTGCGATTTACAGGCGGTAGAACCAAACTCACTTTGCAGTTCAGTGTTGGTGGAATCGCAGTAAGGACAGGGAATGATTCGGCTTGGTCCTTTTAGCGTATTAAGAAAATCGTCCTCTTTTTCGGTTTTACCGGGTGGTGCAATGCCATAATCCTTCAATTTCTTTTTGGCTTTATCCGACATCCAGTCTGTAGTCCATGTTTCAGAAAAATCCTTCTTTACTTCGAAACTTTGGATACCGTTTACCTTAAGCGTTTTCTCGATTTCTCGTTCGATAGCTTTCATGGCCGGACATCCGGAATAGGTGGGGGTAATCCGCACTGTCACTTTACCTTCATCAACCCTAACCTCCCGCAAAATCCCCAGATCTATTATAGAAAGTACGGGAATTTCCGGATCCTTGACCTCCGAAAGGAGATCCCGGATTTCATCTTTATTATATGTGGTTGCTGTAGCCATGATATTCTGTAACGGTATCAGTTATGGTTTATTAGCTTTAAGACCAATAACTAATAACCAGTAAACAATAACTATTCCCAGTCGGCATCGGGATACGACCGCCGCAGGTGTTGCATTTCTGCTAATAAATGTCCCAGATGTTCTGTATGCAGTCCTTGCCGTCCTCCTTCTGCCATATATTGATCAAAATCCGGAATTTTCAACGTCGCTTCTTCCAGTGTTTGTATAATTAATTCTTTCCAGTCAGTTTTAAAGCTTTCCGTATCAACAGCTAATCCTTCATCTTGGAGTCGTTCATCAACTTCATCTTGATAAAACAGTTCTCCGATGTACATCCAGATTTCATCAAAAGCATTTTGGATTCGCTCGTGACTCTCTTCCGTACCGTCACCGAGCCGCAATACCCATTCACGACTATGACGCAGGTGATATTGTACCTCCTTAAAGTGTTTCTTAACGATGCCGCAAAACTGTTCATCCTCAACATCCGAGAGCAGTTGATATAAATAGTAGCTGTACGAAGAGAATAAAAACTGTCGCGCAATGGTAAATCCGAAATCACCTTTTGGCAGTTCGGTGATCTTTAAATTTTTGTATTCAACATCATTTCGGAAATAGACCAGATCATCACGGTGGCGGCCTTCACCTTCTATCTCAACGGCATATTCGTATAAATTGGCAGCGTGACCAATATAATCCAAAGCAATATTAGCCAGGGCGATATCTTCTTCAAGTATGGGACCGTGTCCGCACCATTCCGAGAGGCGGTGGCCCAGTATCAGGCGGTCATCGGCCAGCCGGACGAGGTATTCAAAAAAAGCTTCCTTTTTGGTTAGTTCTTTGGATTTAGTAGCTGTACTCATGATCGTCGTTTTGAAACTCTTGGCACATTGTAAAATTGTGGATGTCGGTACGGTTTATCATCAGCAGGATCGAAAAATGGTCCCTCATCTTCTCCTTTGGATGCGACAATCTGATCGCTGGGTACCACCCAGATGTTGACCGCTTCTTTTCGGCGCGCATATACGTCACGGGCATTTTCCAACGCTTTTTCCGCATCCGGAGCATGGAGACTCCCTGCATGTTCATGAGGTTTACCGTCGCGAGGCTGAGTAAAGACCTCCCACAGCGGCCATTGGGTGTCTTCGTTATTCGTTTTCTTGTCGTTGCTCATAAAAAAAGAGTTTTTTTGCTGTAAGTATGGCATACACCCTTACTATAAGTTTAAGACGCTTTTTCTTCACTCAACTTTTGTTTACGGGCGTACTCTTCCGCCGCTTCCCGAACCCATTTACCGTTTTCATGAGCCTTGCGACGTGTTTCCAGACGCTGACGATTCATAGGTCCGTTTCCCTTGACCACGTTCCAAAATTCATCCCAGTCAATTTCGCCAAATTCCCAGTGACCGGTTTCTTCATTGAATTCGAGATCAGGATCCGGAATTTCGAGTCCTACCGTATGGGCTTCCTGCACGTGTCGATCCACAAAACTCTGTCGAAGCTCGTCGTTCGTCTTTGATTTCACCCCCCATTTGATCAGCTCTGCGCTATTAGGGGAATCCTCATCGTGGGGACCAAACATCATGAGTGTGGGCCACCACCAGCGGTTGACAGCATCCTGAATCATCTCCTGTTGCTCGGGAGTGCCATCAGCCATGGTAGCCACCATTTCATACCCTTGTTTCTTATGAAAACTTTCTTCCTTGCAAATGCGTACCATTGCCCGGGCATAAGGGCCGTAAGAACTTCGTGCCAGCATGGTCTGATTGATGATCGCAGCTCCATCTACCAACCATCCGATGACAGCTATATCTGCCCACGAAAGGGTCGGATAATTAAATATACTGGAATACTTGGCACGGCCATTCAGCAGGTCATCAATAACTTCCTGGCGACTGGCACCCAGCGTTTCCGTAGCGCTATACAAATACAGGCCGTGACCCGCTTCATCCTGAACCTTGGAAAGCAGAATCATTTTACGGCGAAGCGAAGGAGCGCGGGTAATCCAGTTCCCTTCCGGCAGCATGCCAACGATCTCCGAGTGAGCATGCTGAGACATCATCCGGATGAGCTGCTGACGATACCGATCCGGCATCTGATCTTTAGGTTCTATCGTTTCTCCCTTGTCTATACGCTCCTGAAATGTTGTATTGGTATTCTCTTTTTCCATTGGCTGAAAGTTTTATGGAAATATTTTCTATATAACCAACATATACAGGAACATGAAATTTAACAAATACATTCATGCTATTTGACGTTTGAACGGGCTAAGAGCATATTACTCACATAAAGGAGGGCTTTTCTTTATAAAACCCTCAGGGCGTTATACCCTCTAACACGTCGTGTTATACCTCTTAACACGACGTGTTACGACCCCTAACCCTACGTGTTATGATCCCTAACGGCTATAAATTCAAATCTAATTCAGATATGTCAACTGCTGTATGAAAATAAGCTCCATATTCAGCCATAAAAAATAAATCAAAGAACAAGGAAGGTTTTTTCAAAGTCTTCATAAACTTGAAGGGTAATACTTTATTTTTATTAAAAAAGATGAAAAATTTGTAAGGTGTTATTTAAGGGATTTATTACGAACTGGTCGAATGGGGCATGAAGAATTCCGTGGATTAAAATGATAATGATCAGGGATTACATGTAAAGAGGGAGTATGATCTGGGTTGATTTCTTCAAATAGGGATGATGGGAATATGCTGATATCAAAGCCAATGATTACAAATATGTGGTATAGATATTTATGTACATGTTTAATGGCTGGATTGATCCTAATCTTATCCGCCTCCCACCTTTACGGCCAGCTTGCGCCTAATACTGACAGTTTAAAAGCTTTGTTGCAGGAAGCCCGGGAAGAACAGCGAATTGAGATATTATTGAAGCTAAGTGATCAGGTACGTCGTTCAGATATGGAGGCGGCAATTGATTATGCGCGGGAAGCGGTTGATCTCTCCGCGAGAGTTGCAGGAGAAGAGCTCCGGGGAGAAAGTCATCGCAATCTGGGTCGGTTACTTTCTATGAATGGAGACCACCCAAAGGGACTTCAACATTTGTCAGAAGCAAAGAGAATTTTTGAACAGATTGGTGCTCAGGATAAAATTGCGGCTACGCTCGAAAATATAGGTGCGTTGTACAGAAGACAGAGTGACTATAGTACAGCCCTGGAATATTATTATGATGCCCTTGATGTAAAAGAAGAACAAAATAATGAAGCCGATCTGCCACACACGCTTATCAATATCGGGTATATCAATGAGGAATTGGGTCAGATATCAAAGGCTATTTCTTTTTATGAAAGGGCATTAGAAATTAGCCAGCGTAATGATAATCCCCATGACATAGCTATTAATGCTGTTCAATTGGGCAATGCGTACGACTCCATAGGAGATAATGACCAGGCCCTGGAAATTATGAATACGGCACTTGATGCCTCCAAACGGCTTCCGGGAGAGCATGCCACAGCAACTATTTTATTAGAGATTAGCGAGTTATATAGAAACGAAAAATCGTACGACCTAGCCAGGGAGGCCAATAGAGAGGCGCTGGAGCTGGCTCAAACTATGTCTGATAGCAGATTAGAGGCTCTCAGCCTAAAGAACATAGCTTCTCTCAATGGCGAACAGAATAATTTAGAAGCAGAAAATAATTATCTATTGAAGGCCATTCCGTTATTTGAAAAGAGTGGTATGCGGGAAGAGGTAATTCAAAGCAGATATCAAATCGCCAATAACTATCTTAATTCCGGGAGTGTTACTAAATCGATTGAGATGACAGAACGTGCCCTTGATGATGCTGAAGAAATAGAATCTCTGGAACTAATCCGCGAGGGACTTGAAGTGCTTATTAAGGGATATAAAAAGATAGGTGATCTGGATAATGCATTATTAACCCAGGAGAAACTGCTTGAAGTGAAAGATAGTTTGTTTGATCGGACAAGATCCCGGCAAATTACCGAAATGCAAACTAAATACGAGACGGAACAAAAAGAACAGGAAATTGCATTACTGCAGAAGGAAAGAGAACAGCAAGCGATGTTCCGCAATGCCTTTCTGGTCGGGATTCTACTAATCGGTATCATCGGGATTCTTGTGTATAACAGGCAGCGGCTAAAAATAAAAAAGAAACAGGCGGAACTGGAAAATACCCGGCTGAAGGAGCAACAGCTGGAACAGGATCTGGAGTTTAAAAATAAACAACTAACTACCCATAGCCTTCACCTTGTCCAAAAGAATGAGGCAATGAAGGAGTTAAAGGAGAAGATCAACGAGATGCGCCATAAAGAGAATGGCAACGTAAATAAATCATTGCAAAAGCTGCAAAATCTGGTAGATTACAGTTTTAGTCTGGATGAGGATTGGGAACAGTTTCGTCTTTATTTTGAAGAGGTGCATGATCATTTCTTTGACACTCTCAAAAAGAAATATCCCGACTTGACTCCCAATGAGCTACGTCTTTCCGCTCTGGCTAAATTGAATCTGTCTATTAAAGAGACTGCCACCATTCTTGGTATTACGCCTGACAGCGTTAAAACGGCGCGTTATCGGCTTCGAAAAAAGCTGGATATTGAAACTGAAGAGAACTTGACGGAGTTTATGATAGAGATTGAAAAAGAAGGCAAGCAGCTTAGTTGAAGCAGTTATAGCATCTGTATAATCCATTCATTTTC
>CAYXVW010000074.1:0-10515 GCA_964468695.1 uncultured Balneolaceae bacterium
TGCTGAGCCACAAGTTCCCGTAATCGTCCTCTAATATGCCCTTCACCTGATTATTGGGTAAGCCATCATCCTCATTGAAATTCGTAACTTGTTGGTGATCCCAATCAAAATCAAAATGATGAAGTCCGCCTTCTTTAGTACCGATCCAAAAACTATTCTCCTGATCTTCATGAATAACGAGTACAATATTACTTGTTAAACCTCCATCCTCTTCATAAAAATTCCAAATAGAATTTTGTTCTCTGTTAAGTAACTTTAGTCCTCCTCCATAAGTCCCCATCCAGAAACGATTATAGGGATCAATATAGATATCCCTAATCGTTCCTTCCTCCTGAGTGTAATTGGTGAAATTACCGGTTTCTGGATCAAATTTACATACACCACCTCCGTTTGTGCCCACCCAGATATTATGATCTTCATCTTCATAAAGAACAAAAACATCGTTATGGCAAAGGCTATTTTCATCGTCAGGATCGTGTTTATAATGCTCAAAAGTACTATCAGCTACATTGAATCTACTGATGCCACCATTATAATATCCAATCCAAATATTTTGATCATTATCTTCGAGCAGGGCTAAAACATTATTGTTGGCAAGACTATTGCTATCATCAGGGTCATGACGGACAGGATAAAATCGGTTGGTTGTATGATCAAAAAGATTTAATCCTCCTCCATCAGTTCCCACCCAAATATTGCCTCTGCTATCTTTTAGAAAAGAGGTAACCGAGTTGTTACTTAAGGGATAATCACTAAACGATTCATACTCGTAATGCTTAAACTTTGGACTTTTTCGATCTAAATAGTTAATTCCTCCTGAATAAGTGCCTATCCATAAGATCTGATCATTGTTCTCATAAAGTGAATAGATTGCGTCGTCAGAAAGGCTATTGGGATTGTCAAGATTACTCCTGTGATGATAAAATCGCTCTTCATCCCTGTCAAAGCGATTTAATCCATTGTTTTCGGTACCAATCCACAAGACGCCCCTGCTATCTTCAAGGATGGAATAAATGGTATTTCCACTAATACTATAAGGATCTTCATCGTCATGGAAAAACGATTCAAATGTCTCTGTTTCTCGATCCAACTTATTCAATCCGTTATCTGTTCCAACCCAAAGAGTGCCTCGGTCATCCTCATAGACCTGCATTACACGATTACCACTTATACTGGAGGGGTCTGCCGGATCATGTTTGAAAGCGTTAAAAGATTCTGTTTCTACATTCCACAGGTTAAGTCCCTCATTCGTTCCTATCCACAAATTCCCCTGGGAATCTTCATAAAGACAGTTGATATAATCATTGCTCAGACTCTCGGGATCGTTGGAATCTTCATAAAAATGGAAGAATTCCTCATCTTCCCGTTCAAAATAATTCAATCCATTGTAGGTCCCTATCCAAAAATCCCCGTTTCCCCTTTCAATTATACTCGTGATCGAAAAATCACTTATACTTTCTTCCCGGTTTTCGTAATTAACCCGGTAATGAGTAAATTGTTCGGTTTCCTTGTTAAACCGATTCAGTCCTCCACCGGAAGTTCCCACCCATAGTATTCCCTCATCATCTTCATAAATTTCACTTATATTATTAGAACTAATGGAGGTGGAATCTTCGGGATCATGCTTAAATACCGTCATTTGATAGCCATTATACCTGTTTAAGCCATCATTGGTGCCGAACCACATATAGCCATCGCTGTCCTGATAGATTACCTGTCCCGTACTTTGTGAAAGCCCTTCCTGTTGGGTCAGGTGATTGAACTCAATATTTTCATCCTGTGCAAAAGTATCTGCCACCGGAAAGAGTAATAGTATCAATACACAAATGATACTGACTCCACCCCCATTTATAAGCCCGCTTTTTAGTAAATGTTTATGCATGAGTTACGGACTATACCTACGTATTATCAGAGACATCAACATTCCCACTAACCACCTCTCTTATCGCTTCCAAAAGATCTTCCCTTTCCACCGGTTTTCCCACATAAGCATTCATGCCTACTTCCTGAGACCTCTGAAGATCTTCTTCTGTGACCGCAGCAGATAACGCTATGATTGGAATGAATTCATTGCTGACCTTCTCTGTTTCCCTGATTAAAGACGCAGATTCATAGCCATCCATCTCAGGCATCTGTATATCCATTAATACACAGTCGTAGTCCTTTTCTTCTGCAGCCTTTACCGCTTCGGTACCTGTTTCTACAATATCAACTTCATACCCTTCCTTTTCGAGTATCTTCTGAGTTACGATTTGATTTACCTTGTTATCCTCAGCTACTAATATTCTGAGTTGACTGGATTCTGGCCGAATGGCAGTATCTTGTACCGTTTTCTGCTCATCAGCGCTATCTTTTTCTTTGCCCTGATGCTCTCGCAAGGGTATTCGGCACCAAAATGTAGCCCCTTCTCCAACTGTACTGTTTACCCCTACTTCTCCATTCATCAACTCTGCCAGTTGATGACAGATTGCTAAACCCAATCCAGTACCGCCATATTTTCGTGTTGTTGAGGAATCTCCCTGGGTAAATGAGTCGAAAAGTTTTCTTTGTCTTTCCTCGGGGATTCCCTCTCCGGTATCCTGAACTGAAAATTCAATCAGGTATTCATTATCCTTAGCTTCAAGGCATGCCACTTTAAAAACTATTTCTCCTTCATCCGTGAATTTGACAGCATTGCTTCCATAATTTACCAGAATTTGTTTTATACGGGTGGGATCACCAACAAGCTCTTCGGGAACCTTATCATTGATAACATGCTCTACCGTTAACTCCTTTTTATCATCTACAGAAAAAGATACCAAGTGAACGGTTTCTTTAACCAGTTCTTTAACGTCAAAAGGAATAGACTCAATTTCCATCTTCCCGGCCTCTATCTTGGAAAAGTCCAGGATATCATTGATTACCCTCAATAACGATTTGGCACTTCTTTTAACCATTTGCGAGAGCTCGCGCTGTTCCTCGGTTAAGTCCGTATCAAGTAACAGATCATTCATACCTATAACTCCATTCATAGGAGTACGTATCTCGTGACTCATATTTGCCAGGAAAATACTCTTGGCAGCCGATGCTTCCTCGGCTTTATCTTTCATTTTTTTATAATCTTTAACCAGTTTATTGAGTTCTTCCGTGCGTTCTTGAACTTTTTTTTCAAGTCGTTGCGTATGCCTCAGGGTTTCCTGCTGAAGCTGGCTTTTAGCGGTCAGCGACATAGCCGTTTGTTTAAGAGCCGTCGAGTCAAAAGGTTTTCTCATGAACAGAAATTTGTCTGTATTACCCAGGGTTTGAACAATTTCATCCCAGGAATAATCAGAATAAGCCGTGCAAATAACCACTTCTGTATATGGATTGATATCCCAAATATTTTTGATAGCCTGTATACCATCCATTCCCGGTGGCATGCGTACATCCATAAAAGTGAGAGAATAAGGATCCCCTTCTTTCTTTGCTTCTTCAACCATTTCAACAGCTTCCTGGCCTTGGTAGGCATGATCGATGGCATAGCTTACCTCAACATCTTCTTCTTTATTCTCCTCAGATGAAGAGCCAAAAAGCCGATCTTCAATATCTTCAATTTCCCTGTCCTTCTGGAAACCTTTTAAAATAGTTTCAATATCCTCATGGATAGCTTCATTGTCATCCACAAGCAATATACGATGTTGCTGCATAGCCAACCTGTTATTAGTTATACCTTATTTAACTGAGCCTTCTAACTTTATTTTTTTATACCCCTAAGTAATATTTTGATCCCTTTTTAGCTGAAGATAAACGTTAGAAAATATTAATCTTTTTAAAATTAATATAAATTAGGGGTATAAAAAAATAAAATACCTTTGGCGATTATAATTAATAGCAACTTAAAGCAGACATTATACTTGGGGACATTTAAAACTAATTGTTACCTTCACTGTATTGATTTATTTATCGGCAATCAGGTTTCATTCTTAAAATAACTTAAATAATAAATGCAGGATTTTAATCAGACTGTACCCATTGATGAGGTGGGAGTAAAAGAACGCGTGAGCCGTCTTAACAGCAGGAGTATTAAAAAGGGATCAAAGGTACAGGCCCTTAAGATGGCCTTAAGCATGGTTGACTTAACTACCCTCGAGGGAATGGATACACCGGGCAAGGTCTTGCAGCTTTGTCAAAAAGCGAAAGAACCCCATGCCGATATGCCCGACCTCCCTACTGTTGCAGCTGTTTGCGTTTATCCAAGTATGGTTAAGACCGCCCATAAGGCTCTGCGCGGAACCGATATAAATGTAGCCAGTGTTGCTACAGCCTTCCCCAGTGGAATGGCTACTTTTGAAGCAAAAATTGAGGAGACCCGTCAGGTTGTGGAAGACGGTGCCGATGAAGTGGACATGGTTATCTCGCGCGGTGAATTCCTGAAAGGTAATTATGATTATGTATTTGAAGAAATTGCGGCCGTAAAAGAAGCTGCCGGAGAAGCTCACCTGAAAGTGATATTAGAAACGGGAGAGCTCCAGACTTATGAAAATATACGCAAGGCAAGTGATCTTGCCATGCAGGCCGGAGCAGATTTTATTAAGACCTCTACCGGAAAAGTCCAGCCGGCAGCAACACAGCCAGTTACGCTGGTTATGCTGGAGGCGATACGGGATTACTACTACGAAACAGATCGAATGGTGGGAATGAAACCAGCGGGAGGAATCCGCAAAGCCAAGCAGGCACTTCAATACTTGGTATTGGTTAAGGAAACGCTGGGAGCTGACTGGCTGACTCCCGAATACTTTCGGTTTGGAGCGAGCTCTCTGGCAAATGATCTGTTACTGCAGATTGTTAAACAAAGTACCGGCGTTTACCAAAGCGATCTTTACTTTTCAAATGATTAACTTTAGAAATTAGTTTTATAGTCAATTTTCAACAACCCTTTTAGAGATGGCCGAAGAACAAACAACTGCCGAACAGGTTGAGGAGGAGACGTTTAAGCCGAGTTCTCCAACATCGAAGCTAAATTTCAAAGATGTCTGGACCTACGATGATGCTCCTCAAAGTACTGATCATGCAAAGATAGATGACCAGTACGGACATTTTATCGATGGAACTTTCCAGGAGCCGGTGAAGGGGCGATACTTGCCTTCCATTAATCCGGCTACAGAAGAAGAACTCTCCTCTATAGCGGAAGGAACCCAACAGGATGTGGATGAGGCCGTTAAATCTGCCCGCAAGGCCTATACCAAAATTTGGTCCAAAATCGACGCCTCAGAAAGAGGGAAATACATTTTCCGTCTGGCCCGGTTAATTCAAGAACGTGCCCGTGAATTTGCTATCATTGAATCTTTGGACGGCGGCAAGCCGATCCGTGAATCCCGGGACGTGGATATTCCCCTGGCGGCCGCTCATTTCTTCTACTATGCCGGATGGGCTGACAAACTTGACTACGCTTTTCCCGGGAAAAAAGCATATTCGCTGGGAGTGGCCGGACAAATTATTCCCTGGAACTTTCCCCTGCTGATGCTGGCCTGGAAGGTGGCTCCCGCCCTTGCCACAGGAAATACCGTTGTACTAAAACCCGCTGAAACCACCTCCTTGACTGCATTGAAATTTGCTGAACTTTGCCGGGATGCCGGACTTCCGGAGGGAGTTGTTAATATCGTCACCGGCACGGGACAAACCGGCTCATTGATAGTGAACCATGAGGATATTGATAAAATTGCTTTTACCGGATCAACGGAAGTTGGAAAAATTATTATGAAATCGCTGGCCGGCACCGATAAAAAATATACGCTGGAATTGGGTGGCAAAGGTCCTAATATCGTTTTTGAAGATGCCCCTGTCGATCAAGCCGTTGAGGGGATCATCAACGCCATCTTTTTCAACCAGGGACATGTTTGCTGTGCAGGATCGCGGCTGCTGGTTCAGGAAGGAATCGCTGATCGGGTTATCCAAAAGCTTCGTGACCGGATGGAAACACTGATTGTGGGGGATCCATTGGACAAGAATACCGATATCGGGGCTATTAACTCCGAGCAGCAATACAACAAAATTAATGAATACCTTGAGCTGGGAGTAAATGAAGGAGCCGAGATGTATCAGAGTTCATGTACGCTTCCGGAACAGGGATATTTTTGTCGCCCTACCCTCTTTACAAATGTGAGCCAATCGAGCCGAATAGTACGCGAAGAAATATTTGGTCCCGTATTAACTATCCAAACATTTCGAACAGTCGAGGAAGGTATTGAAAAAGCGAATAACACTCGCTATGGATTGGCTGGTGGAGTGTGGACTGATAAAGGTTCCAAAATATTTAAAGTGGGAAGTAAGATTCGCAATGGGGTGGTTTGGGCGAATACCTATAATCATTTTGATCCCACTTCGCCTTTCGGTGGTTATAAAGAAAGCGGCAAAGGCCGTGAAGGAGGTCTGCAAGGATTATACCCGTATGTAAAATTAAAAAACTGATGGTATTGGTTGCCAATGCCCAGATCAAATAAGTTGTATTATGTCAGACAGAATTGAAGTATTGAAAACATATAAAACCTACATAGACGGTAATTTTCCCCGTACCGAGTCGGGTCGATACTATAAAGTCTATGACGGCAATGGCGATATTCTGGCTAATGCCTGTCAATGCTCACGTAAAGATGTACGCGATGCAGTAGTAGCCGCCCGGTCAGCCGTAGAAGGCTGGAGCAATCGAACCGCTTATAACCGCGGACAAATTCTCTATCGTATTGCAGAAATGCTCGAAACCCGTAAGGCTCAATTTATTGAGGAACTGGAAACCATCGGCTATAAGAACAAAGGCGCGAAGGCCGAAGTCAATGAATCTATTGACAGACTTATTTATTACGCCGGATGGGCAGATAAATATCAGCAGGTATTCGGTACCATAAACCCTGTTGCCAGCTCGCACTTCAACTTTTCAATGCCTGAGCCAACCGGTGTGGTAAATGTCTGGGCCCCAGAAGAGCAACCATTACTGGGACTGGTTTCTGTAATTGCTCCTGTAATCGTTGGCGGAAATACCTGCGTAGTTTTAGCCTCGGAACAATATCCGCTCTGTGCAATAAGCTTCGCTGAAGTATTAAACTCCTCAGATGTACCAGATGGTGTTGTGAATATTTTGACTGGTTTCCGGGAAGAGTTACTTGAACATATGACGACACATATGGATGTTAACGCCTTCTTTTATACTGATCCCGATATTGATCAGGATCAACGGAAACAAATTGACGAGAATGGGGCTTTAAATTTAAAACATATTGTAAGAAAACCTGTTGAAAACTGGCAGGATAAAGAAACACAGTCACCTTATTTTATCACTGAATTCCAAGAAACCAAAACAACCTGGCATCCGGTAGGATACTGATCACATGAAAACATTATCAGGCCATTTGCACGTACCAACAGCTATTGCTCTAATCCTCCTTTTCGTTTCCTGTTCCACCATGAGACCATCCGGGACTGATTCCGGCGGACCTGATTTGGGAGATGAGGAAGTTACTACTGAAGAGGATATGGAAGCGCTGGAACGATTATTAACCCAACACAGGAGTTCCCTTGCTGACCTCAATGAAACCAATGATGAACTGGAAATTCCTCCGATCTTTACTCAAAATCCAGAGGATTCGGCGATAAGTAACCCCTATCAAGGATTTCGTGTTCAGCTTATTTCTACCCGAAATGTAGAAACAGCAGATTCCGTTGCGGCCGAATTTGAGGATTGGGTGCAGGAAGAAGTTCCGCAATACCAGGCTCCAACCTACGTCTTTTTCAAACAGCCCTATTACAGAGTGCATGTTGGGGACTTTCAAAGCCGCTCCCAGGCAGTAGGATTTACCCGTTTGGTAAAGAAAGGATATCCCGAAGCATGGATGGTTCCCGACCGTATTAATCCTTCTAATGTTCCGCCGGATAGCGTCAGCTTTGCGACAAAAGATTCTTCCGAGACTAATATTAATGATATCCAATTAAATTAAAAAAATGCCTTCCCGATCGCCCTAAGTAATAACCATAACTACATTAAAATGTAGTTTCCTGGACAAACCTTTCCCTGGATAAAACGTATAAATTAAAAATATTTATATTTATACATTAAAACGGAAGAGCATTACATCTCCATCCTGTACCACATAATCTTTCCCTTCCTGCCGCATCTCACCGGCATCTTTAATGGCCTTTTCAGACCCCAGTTCTTTATATTTTTCGTAACTGACCGTTTCAGCACGAATAAACCCTCGTTCAAAGTCGCTATGGATTACTCCCGCAGCTTCTGGAGCTTTTGCTCCTTTTCTAACAGTCCAGGCCCGCGTTTCTTTAGGACCCGTTGTAAAGTAGGTAATGAGTCCCAGTTCTTTATAAGCGGCACGAATCAGCCGTTCCAGTCCCCCGCTTTCCACTCCTAATTCTTCTAGAAAAGCCTGTTTTTCATCTTCGTCAAGCTCAGCAATTTCTTCTTCAATTTTAGCACAAAAAGTAACCACTTCGTCATTAAAGCGATCAGCAATTTCCTGGACCTCATCAACCCATTGGTTTCCACTATCCAGATCGTCTTCCGATACGTTACAGGCATATAAAACCGGTTTATCGGATAACAAGAAAAGCTCCCTATAGGCTTGTCGTTCCTCTTCTTTGGCATCAAAGGTCCGGGCCGCATTTCCATTTTCGAGATGTTCCTTTAGACGCTGCACTACTTCCTTGCGCTTTATATCTTCTTTATCGCCACTTTTCGCATCCCGTTTTAGACTCTCGAGGCGTTTTTCAACGGATTCAAGGTCTTTCAATATAAGCTCATCTTCAATGATATGAACATCACGCGTTGGATTGACATCACCTTCGACGTGAACAACATTTTCATCATCAAAACAGCGGACAACATGAACAATTAAATCCACTTCCCGGATATGAGAAAGAAAAGCATTGCCTTTCCCCTTTCCTTCAGAGGCCCCCTTTACCAATCCGGCGATATCTACAAATTCAACGCTGGTCGGGATCTTTTCCTCTGATCCGACAATCTCATAAAGATTATCCAATCGTTTATCCGGTACGGGAACAACTCCAATATTTGGGTCGATAGTACAGAAAGGAAAATTAGCGGCGTCAGCTCCCGCATCGCTAAGGGCATTAAAAAGAGTGGACTTACCCACATTAGGTAATCCTACAATTCCACATCGTAAGCTCATGTATATAAATTAGTTATAAGTATTAGTTCATTATTATTTTAATCAATACAATCCTGCTGAATAAATTCCTTCTCCGGCAGTTTTACGGCGGTCAGCTTGCCATATCCCACGCGTTGGTATACACAACCGGTATCTATACCAATCATCTTCGAATCCTGAACTGGCTCGGGCCGGGGGGTATGACCAAAAATTACGGTCTTTTCCCAAGGCTTATCCATCGAATTTAGATGAGAACGCTCCCACAAGAATTTATCGATTTCTTGCTCGTCATCGAGGGATTCGGCAATAGTTTTATTGGGCGAAAGCCCTGCATGCACAAAGAAGTAATCGTCTGTCTCGTAATAAAATTTTGTTTGCTCATAAAATTTCCGATGGGCCTTTGAAAGCTTAAAGCGCTGTCCACCTCTTTCATACGAATCAATAGTTTCTCTTCCTCCGTTCATAATCCATAGACTCGTATCCCCGTCATCAATGGCATCAAGCATCATCTGTTCATGATTGCCTCTCAAAAAGATACAATCTTCCTCTTCCCGGAAATCAAGCAGAAAGTCTACGACTTCGCGTGAGCTTGGACCCCGATCGATATAGTCTCCCAAAAAAACAAAAGAACGGTTACCAAAACTATCGAGCTTTTCAATTAAAGCCTTAAGGGTTGCTGCGCAACCATGTACATCTCCAATGGCAATATACTTCTTTTTTTTCACGCTAGGGTTTATTTCTAATTTAAAGAGGTTTCAATGAGGCCCCTGCCCTTTTTATTGATCCTACCGTCTTTTTGGAGCTGTTCAAGGGCGGAATCGAGAATACCATTCACAAAATTCCCAGATTGTTTAGTCGAAAATTTTTTGGCGATCTCAATCGCCTCATTAATTGTTACCTTTGGAGGGATTTCCTCAAAAAAGAGAAATTCTGTAATAGCCATCTCGAGAATAAGACGATCGATAGTATTCAAACGCTCTATTTTCCAGTTATTAATATGATTTTGAATAATCTCATCAACCGTTTCACTATTATTAACTGCTTTTAGAAACAGGCGCTCTGCAAATTTAAAGTTTTCTTTATCCTCCTTGAGCCTGGGCTTGAGCACTGAATTTGTAATATGAGTCCATTTGCCTTTACTAATGGCATTGGCATAGAGCGCTTGCAAAACTGCTTTTCTTGCTTTTCTTCGTTGAGACATACTATATATTGGCGAAAATTTCAGGAAGCTTAAAAATACAAAACCTACTCTACAGCTGAAAGCTAAATGAATGAAATATTTATTCTTGCTAACTAACCCCAAAGATGACTATATTAGCGCTCCAATTACAATGGGTGCTTAGCTCAGCTGGTTTAGAGCGCTACCCCGACACGGTAGAGGTCACTG
>CAYXVW010000075.1:0-10477 GCA_964468695.1 uncultured Balneolaceae bacterium
CGACTCTCACATTCCATTACCCTGGAAGCCGGCTATGTTATTGCTTCGGGAACACCAAAGTGAGTGGTTTTCAGTCGAACGCCCCCTATTTATTTAACACCCGGCGATACTGTTCGCACCCGGATTAGCAGCATTGGAGAATTAAACAATCCAATTGTAAAAGCCTAGACAGGAAATATATAGCAGGCATGGATTTAATGCGATAAAGTAACAATTGTTACCGTGTTATCTGTCATCCAGCACTAGTACTTCCAAGCGTCGGGGCCCGTGTACGCCTTCAACGCGACTGAGTTCAATATCAGAAGTAGCAGAGGGGCCGGAAATAAAGGTTATGGGTGGTCCTTCATTTTTAATTGATTCTTCAAAATGGGCAAAACCTTCCGGTACCAATTCCACAATTTGATCGGCTCGAACGATACAAAGATGGTAGTCCGGTAATAGCGTTAATGCCCTGCGCCCCTGCCCTGCACCGGCATCTAAAATGATCGTTCCCGTCTGTGCCACTGCCAGAGCACAGGTAGTTACTACGCCATCCGACTGGTCCAGATCATCATGGGATAAAGGAGATTCCGGGTTATCGTGCTGCGGATGAATGGTATCGGGGAGCCAATCGTCAGGAAACCCTGGCGGAACCACTAAGTTCTCTACTTTCTGGGCTACAAAGGATGCATCCATTACTTGTTGCAATTCACCCTCATCAATACGCTTAACAGTCGCCTTGTATTCAGCGACCCGTTCCACAAACAGATCCACAATTTCTTCTGCCGAACGATCTCCCTGTTGGCGGTAATTTTGCTGGGAACGAATATCAGGCTTCTGGTCTATTTCAGGTACATCCTTTAATGCGCCCTCAATCCTGTTTAATATCTCCTTTTTTGCTTCACTCATCGCGCTGCCTCCACCATTCTCTGAATGTTTGATCGGGAATAGCCTTCAAATCCCGTGTATTGGTCCATTTGGATAAATAGCCCGGCAATTTTGAAATAACCCCTTCATCGGCAAAAATCTTTTGCCCACTTCGGGCTATTTTCTGTGCCCGCTCATATCTTTTGTTATTTGCAAAAGCACGGCTCAATAATTTCATCCCAATATGCTCGGGTTCAAATTTTGATTTCAATCCCCCGTTACGCTTCTGCTCATCAACAATTTTCCCGCGCAGATGTACCAGTACGTCCGGAATGTTAATTTTGACGGGACAAACTTCGTAGCATGCTCCGCAAAGACTGGATGCATACGGGAGCGAAGCCGCTCCTTCATCATCCAATCCCTTGAGCTGAGGCGTAAGAATTGCCCCGATAGGACCCGGATATACAGAATTATAAGCATGTCCCCCGGTGCGTTCATATACCGGACAAACATTCAGGCAGGCACTGCACCGAATACAATTGAGCGTCTGTCGGCCCATCTCATCAGCCAATACTTTGGTCCGCCCGTTATCCAGCAATACAATATGGAACTCCTGCGGGCCATCTCCTTCTGTAACCCCCGTCCAAAAGGAATTATAGGGATTCATCCGCTCGGCGGTAGATGAACGCGGCAATAGCTGCATGAACACTTCAAAATCGCGCCAGCGGGGAATCACCTTTTCAATACCCATTACGGTAATCAAGGTATCGGGGAGGGTTGTACACATCCGTCCGTTCCCTTCCGATTCAACTACTGCTACCGTTCCCGTTTCAGCCACGGCAAAGTTTGCTCCACTGATACCCACCCTGGCATTTAAAAACTTTTTCCTGAGATAAAGACGCGCCGCCTCAGCCAGGTCTTCCGGACGGTCGCTTAACTCATCTTTATTCAATTTCTCCTTAAAAAGTTCACGTATTTCCGCCCGATTTTTATGAATGGCAGGCACTAAAATATGGGATGGTTCGTCTCCGGCCAGTTGTACGATGAGTTCCGCCAAATCAGTCTCCAAAGCCTGTATTCCTTCTTCAGCTAGTGCTTTGTTGAGACCAATCTCATCCGTTGTTATTGACTTTACCTTTACGGCCTCGTTTACATTCTTATCTTTGACCAGCCCGGTAATAATTTGATTGGCCTCTTCTGCATCCCGGGCCCAATGCACCTTTCCTCCAGCTTCCTGTACAGAGTCCTCCAATTGAAGCAAATACTCATCCAGGTGACGCATAGTATGCGTTTTGATAGCATCTCCGGCTTCCCGAAGGGCTTCCCAGTCGGGTAGTTCATCAACGACATCCTCTCGCTTATCGCGGATGGTGTGTGTGGCATGACCTATATTTCTGCGAAGCTGTGTATTATCAAGGTATGCCTTTGCCGAATCTTCAAATGTTGGTGTCTGTTCTCCTTTCTTACTCATATCCGTTATTCCGTAGAGGCTAAAATTTCTGCAAGGTGTACTGTTTCCACTCCAGAACTCTGTCGCTGTAATCCTCCACCTATATGCATGAGACAGGAATTATCAGCGGCAGTACAGACCTCCGCACCGGTACTCTTAATATTACACATTTTGTCACTCAGCATAGCTGTAGAGGTCTCGGCATTTTTAACAGCAAAAGTTCCGCCAAATCCGCAGCATTGCTCATAATCAGGGAGCTCAACAAGTTCAAGTCCACGAACATTACGCAGTAATCGTACAGGGGCATCTCCTACATCCAGCATACGCAGAGAATGGCAAGTTGGATGGTAGGTGACCCTATGTGGATAATACGCTCCCACATCTTCCACGCCCAACTCTTCTACTAAAAATTGAGAAAGCTCAAATACTCGTGGAATCATTTCATCCACCTTGGCGGCCAGCTCTTTGTCATCAGCCCGTTCGGCCACCTTGGGATAAAATTCTTTAACCATTCCCACGCAGGAAGCGGATGGAGCAACAATAGCTTCAGCTCCTTCAAACACTTCCACAAACTTTCGTACCAACGGGATGGTTTCTTCCTGGTAGCCGGTATTATAATGCATTTGTCCGCAACAGGTCTGTTCCATCGGGAAAGTCACGGTGTGCCCCAACCGCTCCAGCAGCTGCACCATCGCCCTGCCCGTCTCGGGGAAAAGCGTATCGTTAAAACACGTTATGAATAGGGAAATTTGCATATTCTATAATTCTTTAATCAACCGTTCCAATAATAGCTCTTATAACATATTTGATACTGGTCTGCCAGACACTAAAAGAAAACCTTAATTACGGATTAAACAAAGCATCAAAGTTACCTTTCATACATGCTCTATATCCCACAGCAAACCATCAACTTCTTTGCATGAGGACAGAATTATTGGCGTGGCTACCACTTAGCCTGCCGGAGCCTTATCCCATGAATACCCTTGAAGGTTCAAACCTTCCACGGGTTTACGGCGCTTCATTCCCAGCTTAGATTTGAGATTCAGCTTATCTGTTTCCCTGCTGGGTATATCATTGACTACCAAAGCGGCTCCCAACGCCGAAGCGTTAGGCAATGAGGCCGTATAGACGGTTTTATCCGGGAAAAAAGATGCTAATAAGCTCACATAAAAATCATTTTGACTAAAGCCACCAGTAATAAGAATTTTTTTTACCTCTTCCGATCCCTGGGCAAGCTTTATAGATTCAGCCTGAATAGCAACCAAATCGAGCATCAGCTGATGATAAGCTTCCTGGTAAGAATCAAATGTTTCAACCTCCCATTCTTCCGGTTCATCGGTGGGATAAGGACCAGAGTTATATGCTTTCTCGAGCTTTAGCTTTTGATTGGGATTATCTTCCTCAATACGTTTTTGGATCAACTCCACATTCAGCGAAACATCATTTTGCCAGTCCTCATTAAAGTAATCATGTAGCTTCTTCCTCTGATGCATATACTCATTACCGAGAAAAAATCGAGCAGCCTTTACCTGGTCACCATAAATATTAAGATAGCAGAGGGCATCCCGTTCTAATTCCTGGTACGTCAGGGATTCCTTGTTAAACGGATTAAACGTAATACTCCAGGTACCGGTTGAAACCAACATAAAGGGATCATCAAGCGCAACAAGATAAGGAGCCAGCGCGGCCGAGCTATCATGTATACCAATCCCGGTTTTAAATTCATTTCCCTGGTAGTTTGACTCCCAAACAGTAGAAACAGGAGATACGGCAGGTAACAGAGGCCGGATTTCTTCCTGCTCGGTCCATTCATGGTATCCCTCAGACTCATAATCCCACAGGGCGGTATGGCATCCGATACTGGTCAGCTCCGTACTTGTTTCTCCTGTAACCAGATAGCTCAAATATTGCGGTAAATGAAGGCTATGTCGAATCTCCTGGAAAACAAGAGGTTTGGTATGTTTTAACCAATATAATTGAAAACCTGAATTGAGCATACCCATGGGCGGCGAGGCCGTTTGCAGAGACAAAGTTTTCTTGCCACCATAGGTATCACAAAACCGTTCAAACAGCTCTTCCGGGTAAGGTTTCAAGTAATTATAGAGAGGAGTTACCACCTCACCTTTGTTATTCAGATGAACTAAGCTTGCTCCATAGGTGGAAAAATTTAATCTGCGGATCCGAATAGTCTTATCCTGCAGCGTTTCTGCAATTTTATTTTGCACCCAATGTGTCAGCACATCCAGATCTTCACAAGGATCCCCGTCCTCATCTTTGGTCTGTTCCAGTGAAGTTTGCTGTTTTCGGATTACCGAAAAATCTTTATCAAAAAGAAAAAACTTTTTATTCGTCTTGCCGATATCAAAGACAGCGGTTACCGGTATAGTATTAGATGCCGTCAACTTAATGAAGTTATTGATTCAAAATTAGAGTCCGGTTGCAATGGTATCTGTCCCCCGTTCTTTGATTAACTGCTTTCTAACATCCAGCTCCCGATAAAGTCCAATGGGATCGGCTGCGGCATTGTCGCGCATACGAGCCTCACGGAGAAGTGGACGGACATCGGTCTGAAAAGCATCTTGCAGTACCGACTGGGCCGCGGTGGGATCATTGGATTCCCTTGCCTCTTCCAAACGCTCACGGTCTACAAGTAGCGCTTTTGCATAAGCTTTTTTAATAGCCTCTACTGACTGCAATAAGTCCTCAAGGGGATCCTTCACATTATGACTTGCATCAATCATCCAGGCGATACTTGCCTCAAGATCATCGCAATCAGCTGTTCCATCAATGAGCTCATTAAAAATCAGGAATAACTGGAAGGGTTTAATAGAGCCGGTTGTAAGATCGTCATCTCCATATTTCGAGTCATTGAAATGGAATCCTCCCAGTTTTTTTTCCAAAAACAGGGTCGCGACAATCTGTTCAATATTTGTATTGGGAAGATGATGGCCGAGATCTACCAGCGTTTGTGCTTTATCACCCAACTTATTTGCCAGTAAGAGCGAGGTTCCCCAGTCGGGAATGACCATTGAATAAAAATTAGGCTCATACGGCTTATATTCAATGAGCATTTCCCAATCCGATGGCAATTCAGCATAGATTTCCTGGAGCGAATCGCTGGTTCTTTTCAGTGCTTTTCTAAAGTTCTGCTGACCCGGAAAGTTCGAGCCATCAGCCAGCCACACCGTTAACGCTTTAGATCCCAAGGCTTCTCCGTATTGGATCACTTCTATATTGTGTTCAATCGCCTGTTGACGTACAGCTTTATCCGTATGGGAAAGCGATCCGAATTTATAGGAGTGTTCCTGATCATCCTGATCCTGAAATGTATTTGAATTGACCGCATCAAAAACCAAATCATGTTCTCGAGCTAATTCCTTAATTGCTGCGGTATCTTCCGGGATATCCCAAGGAATATGCAAAGAAATAGCACCACTGGAACGATTTAAGGCATGCAAGATGCCCACATCACTGATCTTTTCTTCGAGACTCCCCGGCTCACCTCCAATGGGAAATCTACCAAACCGTGTCCCCCCGGCGCCTAAAGCCCAGCTGGGTATAGCTACCTGAAATATAGCTATTTGGTTTATCAACCGGTCTACATCTATTCCTTTTTTTTCTAATTCCTCTCCTATAAACGAAAAAGGAGATTCATGTCCATCACGGGCATTTTTGTTATGCTCAGAAATTTGTTGTTGAGTAATTCTCACAATTACATACTATTTTAAATAGTGATTAAAAGAGCTCCGTAATATCAGACCACCTATACACAATAAAAAACCGGCAACATTTTTTGGCTATTATTACGCTATAAAAAAACTCCTTGTCACCAAACTAAAGTTCTTGTTCTTTCATCCAGAACGGGGCGGTACCAAACCACATTAACATGCCTACAATCATTAACTGCTTGTGGGCTTCCATCGAGATTTCCTGAATAAAGACCAGTACTGACGGTATCACCGTCAGTACTAATCCTATTATCGATATTATGATGAGTATTTTTCTCATAATCGAATATCCTAAAGATTAACGCAAAAAGGCGTCTGTTAGTCCACCGTCAACGGGGATTATATGACCCGTTGTGTTCTCAAACCTGGAACTAAGCAATGAGTAAATAGCTTCACTCTGTTGCGATAGCTCAATAGGTCTTTCGGTAAGAGTACGTCCGGCATAAAAGTCTGCCAGTTTATCACGTAATGCCTCAGTACTCTCGTCTTCATCGAAATCGAGTCCGTACTTTGTTAATGAAGCAATCACGCGATCTCTTGGGAACATACTACTTCCCTCTACAACGGTAGCCGGCGCAACACCGTTAACCCGTACTTTGGGAGCCAGTCGAATGGAAAGTTCCCGGATGAGATGATTGGCCGCAGATTTACTGGTATCATAGGCCATACTTCCGGCTTTGGGAACTACTGCATTGGCACTGGTGGTAATCACCATGCTTCCCTGCAAGTCCTGAGCTGCCCAAATATTGGCAACCTCATCTGCTACAATGTGATTCCCTTTTACATTGACGGCAAAACTTTTATCCCAGGCGGCATCACTTACCTTGCCATCTTTATCAGGCGTGGGATAAAGTCCCGCTGTAACTGCAACGTTATCGACACCTCCATAAGCGATAACCACTTGCTTCAGTGCTTCTTGAACCGATTCCCGATCCGTAATATCGCATCCGAGACCAATAATGTCTCCTGATCCACTGATATCTGAACCGGCAACACCTATGCCCATGCCGATTTCATCCAGAATTTCATCGGCTGTTTCCTGGGCAGCTTCTTGATCAAGGTCAAGTGCGGCCACAGTTCCTCCCTCTTCAATTAAACGAGAGGAAAGGTCTTTGCCAATACCGCTTCCTGCACCGACTACGGCAATAACCTGTCGAGAGAGCTCATCTTCTGGTGGCATACGTTTAAGTTTTGCAATTTCAAGAGCCCAGTACTCAATATCATAGGCTTCCTGCTTGGAAATTGCAGTGTAATTGCCCACCGACTCAGCTCCACGCATAACCCCGATGGCAGCCGTGTAAAACTCGGCGGTGACCCGTGATTCGCTCTTGTTTTTACCCCAGGTAATCATTCCAAGACCCGGAATAAGAATAACAGTGGGATTCGGATCCCTCATATCAAATGGATCTTCCGGACTACAATTTTCGTAGTATTCAATATAATCCTCTCGGTATTGTTTCAGTCCGTTACTGATCTTATCCTTCAATTGATCTATATTTTCATCCTGTGGATCCCAACCAACGTATAAGGGCTTTATTTTGGTCCGAATGAAGTGATCCGGGCAGGAGGTTCCCAATTCTGCAAGTTCAGGTGCATCTTTTGAGTTAATAAATTGCAAGGTAAGATCATCATCCTGGATCGTACCAATAAATTTATTTTCTTTGCTTATCTGGCCTCGGATATAAGGTAGAATTTCAGAAAGCACCTCGCGCCGCTCCCCTTTTGGCAGAGATTCATAATGCTGTCCACCGTAAGATTCTTCTCCCAACTCATGTTCAGACAGGTAATCTGCCGCTTGGTTAATCAGCTCAAGGCTAAGTTCATAGCATTCTTTATCGTCATTAGACCAATTTATCAACCCATGACCTCCAAGAATGATGCCCTCGATACCCGGATTCTCTTCAATGGTTTCCTCTAGTTTAAGCCCAAGCTCAAAACCGGGTCGCATCCAGTCAACCCAAGCCAAGCGATCGCCATAGATCTCCTTCATCAGCTCCTCCCCGTTATCAGCCGTAGCAATGGCAATAATAGGTACCGGGTGAGTATGGTCAACAAACTTGTATGGAATAAAACTGTGCAGCGGGGTATCAATGGACGGAGCACGAGGGTTTAGGTTGAATGTACAGTGCGGGTACATCTCGGTCATCTTATCCTCGGCCGGGGTCTTCAGGCCGGTGTTCTCAAAATTGGCATACACCTCCTGGAGGTCCAACAGGCGTTGCTGATACAGCGAAGCAAAATTAGGTTTGGTCGCAGTACGCAAGTCTCCGCCGGAACCCTTTACCCAAAGGACTTCAACTTCTTCGCCAGTTATGGGATCTTCTTCCATTACCTTACTTGAAGTATTTCCACCACCTGTATTATTGATATAGGCATCACTTCCAAGCAAATTAGAACGATACACCAAGCGCTCTAAAGGATTTTTATCCTTAACCTCTTGCTCGTTCCACTTGCTTTCAACTTTTCTAAAATAGGATTCAACAGTACTTTTTGCCATTTTCTTATAATCGGTATTTAATGCTATTACGATTTAATATTTTCAAAATTTGACTAACCTTTATTTCAAGGTGATATATTATTTACTTACTTCTTTTTGCTCACATTTCTATACTGTTTTATTCTCGATTATTCTAAATACCATTTAAACATCAGTTGGCAGAACTCTTAGCAACAGCGGGGCGATAATCTTTCTGGTAATAATAACTCAGGCCAAGATACAGCAACACAGCGATGAACCAGCCCGGAAGCCCCAGAAAGAAGATTTCAATGCCCATATACAAGTTAATAAACAGACATAATATCAGTGTCACAAACCATGTTAAACCCGCTGCCCAGTTAAAATTTAAACCTACAGCTTCCGCAAGGTTACTTTGCAAATTCAATTTGGGAAAGACCATCACATCCAGAAATATAACCGCTCCCATGGGCATCAGCACTAATCCATACAGTGCTACAAAATCCAGCAGTTTCATCACAAGTGCCGGGAAACAGGCAAAGATCGTAGTAACCAAACCTGTAAACAGTGTTACTTTCCATCGCTTCCAGTTGGGGGTAACAGCTTGAAAAGCCAATCCGGCCCTATAAATCGTGGGATTGGCAGTCGTCCATCCGGCAATAACTACACAAATGGCACCGGCTACTCCCGCACTGTTATAGGCAATAATTCCCGGAGCAATAGCACCTGCTGCGGCAGCGGTAAGAATACCCGATGCCATCCAGGCAATAAAATGTCCAAAAAACATTCCTGTTGCCGATGAAAATCCATGTTGCCACTTCTCTGCGAATCGCAATATGGACATATCTGACATTCCGATATGCATCGCCATATTGGCAAACCAAGCGAAAAACATGACGTGCCAGAACGTAAACTTGCTTTGTCCCTCAGCGGGAACCCCGGTCCAAATACTTTCTTTGGCAACAGGCCAAAAATCAGAGATAGAGGTAACGCCCAGCTCAGGCAATACGGCCAATGCCGCTGCTATAAAGACCAGGATCATCCAGGGGAACGAAATATTAGCAAAACGGGCTACATAGTCATAACCTAGGATAGCTATAATAGTTATAACCAAACCCACTACAAAAACCGTTAAAATCCATCCCAGGCTGGATGGTAACCATTCTCCCAGGGTCGGCATGTCAATCCCAAAGGGTAAACCTACCGCTGTAGCAGCAACTGCAATCATCGATCCTGCCAAAAAGCAGAACATCAGGGCATTGACAATGTTATAGATCAGTGCCAATTTTGACCCGCAAATTTTTCTCAGCTGCCAATACAAGGTAAGTTTTGTCTTTACTGCTACGGGAGCACATAAAAAAGCCCAGCTTAAAACAGCCAATATATTGCCCAAGATCAAGCCCCAGATAAGGTCAACGGCAGCAACGCCATGGGCGACAAAAAGCGGGCCGATAACGAATTCGGTACCCGCGGTATGCTCCCCGGCATACATCCCTAAAAAACCTTTCCAGCCTTTACGCTTATTTGCGGGAACCGCTTCCCGTTCATACTCATCTATAGAATCAAGTCGGGCATCTAACCGCTGAAGAAAATTACTCATAAATCATTATCAAAAGTTTCTTCTTTTATTTTTTTGACATACCAAATCCACTGTGTCACGCTTTTATTAATAAGAGACAACCACTAATAGTATCTACTCTTATTTTTTAATATTATTATTTAAAGGTTCTAATATCAGTGGATTATATTGTGATGCTTTAACCATGATTGCAGTTGGCTCGTCCATCCAGAAAGCAGTGGATTATCCTTACCTAAACCAAAGCCATGGGGCCCCTCCTCAAAAATATGCATTTCAGCATGAACTCCAACTTTTTTTAATGCCTGGTAAAAAACAAGACTATTCTCTACAGGCACAGCCCTATCATTGGAGGTGTGAACTAAAAAAGTGGGAGGCGTATTGGATGAAACCTGTTTTTCCGTTGAAAGGGAATCTACCAA